>JAITSR010000364.1 GCA_031287655.1 Clostridiales bacterium | reverse complement strand
CGCGCCTTCGCCGCCCTGCTTTCGCATAAGCGCGCCCGCGGCCTTCGTCAAAAGCTCCTGCGCCTGCTCCTTGCGAATGGGCTTTAGGCAGTATTCAAACGCCCCGTAGGAAATGGCCTGCTGTGCGTACAAAAAATCGGCGTAACCACTGAGCAGCACAAAAATACTCTCAACGCCGCGCTCCCTCGCAAGGTGCAGCAAATCGAGCCCGCTGACCTCGGGCATCCGGATGTCTGCGATCACAAGATCGGGTTTTTTTCGCAAAAGGCAGTCCGCTGCCTCCGCCGAGTCGGTGGTCGCGAGAATCGGGACAAAGCCCGCGTCTGAAAAAGGGAACACATGCATAGCGCCGGTAAGCGCCCATTCTTCATCGTCAACAATCATCGCCGTAAACATAATGATCTCTCAGTCAGCGTTCCAACTGTTTTCAAGTTATTTTCACAACAATTTTATCGCATCCGGCCTGAAAATGTCAATTCGGTACAAAAAGCAAAAGTTTATTCCATTTACACGCTTTGGCTTCTTTGTCTACAATAGGAACGAGGGCCGGATTAGCATATGGCAATCCGCAAAGTAACGCAATGGAGGTGCTCATGGCGCAAATATCGGTCGCGCGTTCCCAAGGCAGACTATACCACAAAAGCCTCGTAAAGAGAATGTGGGGCTTTCGATACCTGTATCTGCTGCTGCTCATCGGTTTTCTCTACATCGTCGTGTTCAAGTATCTGCCGATGTACGGGATCATCATTTCGTTCAAAAAATTCTCATACCGTGCGGGTATCCTGAATTCCCCTTGGGTCGGGCTGAGCAATTACGCGGCGCTTTTCCGGCTTTCCGCCTTTTGGCGCGTCGTTGGCAACACGCTTTGGATCAGCCTCGGCAAGCTCTTGGTCGCTTTTCCGTTCCCGCTCCTCTTAGCGGTCCTTCTGAACGAGATTCGTCTCAACCGGTTCAAAAAAACGGTGCAGACGCTCATATATCTGCCGCATTTTTTGTCATGGGTGCTGTTGGGCGGGATCGTTTTCAATCTGCTCTCGGTCAACGGCGGCCTCGTGAATAAAATCCTCGTCAGCTTTGGCATTGAGGCAAAGAACTTCCTTGTCGACACCCGGTACTTCCGGCCCGTCGTCTACATCACACAGATATGGAAGGAGTCCGGCTGGGGTACGATCGTGTATCTCGCCGCTCTGGCCGGGATCAACCCGGAGTATTACGAGGCCGCGATCGTCGACGGCGCGAAGCGCTTTACGCGTTTCCGCTACATCACATGGCCTGAAATCCTGCCTACGTTTGTCATTCTGTTTATCCTGCAAACGGGCAATGTGATGAACGCGGGCTTCGACCAGATTCTGAATCTATACAATCAGGCGGTCTATCCGGTCGGGGATATTCTTGACACCTATATCTACCGCGAGACGCTGAACACCGGCAACCTCTCCCTGATGACGGCGGCGGGTACTTTTAAGTCGGTCATCAATTTCGCGTTTTTGATCGCGGTCGACAGACTCGCGAAGCTCTGCGGACAAAGCGGTCTGTACTGAACAGGCGTACTGAACAGGCGCGCTGAACAGGCGCGCTGAATGGATATACTGAGGGTGTATTCGAAAAGCCCATTATACGAATACACTCACACGACACCGGACGAGGTGGCGTGCGTGCGCATAGCGCGCGGAGTCGCGGGGAAATCGCATTTCACGCGACGATATAAGCGGAGCTGTTTAGAGGAAACGAGGGCGACGAGTGGGGGCAAAGTTTTGCGGCATAGCCGCGAAACGTAGTCGCCACAAGGCGTCTGAGTTTCCGAATAAACATACTGAAAGAAAGGAATGGTCATATAAATGCAAACGACACATAAAACACAGGCGAGAGGGCGCGGCAGCTATTTTCAAAAGTCGGCCGGGGAGAGAATTTTTGACGCGGTAAACGTTCTGTTTTTTACGGTACTGACATTCGTAATGGTCTTTCCGTTTTGGAATATGCTCGTCATCTCGTTTGTAGATTATGGCGATTATGTAAAGAACCCCTTCATGGTCTGGCCGCGCAATCCGACGATTCAGGCGTACAAATTCATCTTTTCGTCGGACGAACTCTTAAATTCCATGTGGGTCACGGTGATCGTCACCGTGTGCGGCACGGCGCTGAACATGCTTGTGACGCTGGGCGCGGCCTATGCGCTCTCGAAAAAAGAGCTGCCGTTCCGCAACTTCCTGCTGTCGATGTTTTTGTTTACGATGTTTTTTTCCGGCGGCCTCGTGCCGTATTACGTCCTCGTACGCCAGCAGCTGCAGATGGCGGACACGCTTTGGGTGATGGTCCTGCCCGTGCTCGTGAATATTTGGAACCTGATTATTATCAAAAACTTTTTCGTCAATCTCCCCGCGAGCTTGGAGGAGTCGGCCCGAATCGACGGGGCGAATGACATCACAATCCTGCTCTGGATCGTGATACCGGTGTCGATGCCTGTCATCGCCACCTTCATTCTGTTTTATGGCGTGGAGCGCTGGAATGAGTGGTATCAGGCTTCGCTGTTCATAAGGGACAAGGCGCTCTACCCGCTCCAGCTGCTGCTGCGCGAAATCGTCGTGCGCAACGTCGACATTTCGTCTATGGTCGAGGGGTATCAGGCCACGGAGGGGAATCGTTTTGTACACAACGAGGCGATCAAGATGGCCTCGATCGTCGTGGCGACGATCCCGATTGTCGCCGTATACCCGTTTTTGCAGAAGTATTTTGCAAAGGGTGTGATGATCGGGGCCATCAAGGCATAAATAACAAGCCACGGCTAAAAACACGCCGGGACTTTTAACACAAAACTAAAAAAAAGGGAGGAAAGATCAATGATGCAAAGCGAAAGAAGACGATGGGGCGGGGCGCAAAAGGAATGTGTGCGGCAAAATGAGCGGCAAAAAGAGAAGGCGGGAGCGTGGCGGAAATGGGCGGCTGCCGCCCTTGTGATCGCCCTGTGCGCGTCCGTTGCGGCCTGCGGGGGCGGCACGCAGCAAGCCGCGACCACGGCAGCCACGACGACGGCGGGTGACGGAACGGTGCAGACAACCGCGGCGGAAGCTGCGGCGGCGGAGACAGGGGCTGAACAAACCGGCGGCGCCGCACAGGATTTGCTGAGCACCGACGAGCGCCTGACGATCTCGGTTGCGAATCGGAACCTTGAGGCGTTTGACAAAGAGACGGACGAGAGCTACAAGTATGTCAGCGACAAGTTCAACGTCGATTTTGAAATCTACCCCGTCCCGAACAGCGGCTGGATGGACACGATCCGTCAATACGCGGCCGCAAACGACCTGCCGGACGTCTTTGTGGGCGAGGGCTGGGATCGCGCGAGCGAAATTTCAAAGTATATTGAGGACGGCCTTGTGCGTGACATTCCGGACGAGTTTATCGCACTTTTCCCGGAGATCAAAAAGAACATCGACTTAATCGACCGCCCCGGCGAGCGCTACACGGACGGAAAATGGTATTTTCTTCCCCGCATGGACCCGCACGGGCGGCTTTCCGCGTACTACGTCGAGTATTACTATCGGATTGACTACGCGAACAATTTGAGAGAAAAGGGGAAGCTCCCCGTGGAACCGGCGGACGTTAAAAATCTGGACGATCTGACCGCGTTGATTACCGCGATGGCGAAGGACGACCCCGACGACAACGGCAAGGCCGACACATTTGGCCTGACATTGCACAGGGAGTTCGAGTTTAACGTGATCTACCCGATGTTCGGTTATCGCGACTGGAACTACAACGAGAACCAATGGGTGTTCGGGTATAAATCCGAAGAAGCGAAAAATGCGACGAAGTGGATTTACGACCTGATGCGTGCGGGCGTTTTGGACCCTGAATATGTTGCGAACACGCAGGATCAGCGGCTCGAAAAGTTTTCGACCGGCAAGGCGGGCATTATGCTGAACAACGGCAACCAAAACGACGCGGTCGGTTACCGGCGGAACACATGGGAGAAGATCAACCCCGATCTGCCGATCGAGGACTATGTGTCCGCGATCCCCTGTCCGGAGATCAACGGCCAGAAGGCGATGCGGCCTAAGCCCTATTGGATGTGTACCTATTTTAACGCGGACGCTTCCGATGAGACTGTGCTGCGCATGATGTCGATCATGGACTGGATGGTGACGGAGGAAGGCTACCTGTTCAGCAGCTACGGTGAGGAAGGCGTGGATTACACACTGAGCGAGGACGGCGTGGTCACGTCGCTGCGCGCTCCAAACGCCGAGGGCCTGACGTTCTATAACGAACAGACCTACTTTTTGACGCGCCTGCGCACCTTGCCCGCGTGGAGCCGTGACATCACAAATGTGGTAAAGAACCCGTATATGACGGACTGGGCGCTGAAGATGAATGATGTGATGAACACCTACATCTCACACACCTATGACCGCCAATGGACGTTTTATCTGGCCACGCCGGTCAAGCTGGCCACGACAATCGACGACTACTGCAAGAACTCCCTGATTGAGATCATCACGGCCCCGAGCGGCGAATTTGAGGAACTCTGGGATAAATATGTGAAGTCGCTGTATGACGAGTACAACCTGCAGGCGCTTGAGGATGAAGTCAACGCGGAAGCGGAGAAGATGGGTGACGCCGCAAAGTTCGTCCCCGCGCCATAACGAGCGGCGGCACGAACACGGCACTGCGCGCCGCCATAGCGAGCGGCGGCACACGGAACGGGAACGCCCGCGCCATCCGGCGCGGGCGCGGTCCCGTTCCGTTTTCTACACTTTGTAGTTGACGATTTGCACCTGATAGTCGCTTTTAAAGCGCATCCGGTAGTCGAGGATCATCTCGTAGTTGTTGTTGACGCCCTGCTGAATGAACACAAGGCTGTCCATACGGCGCTGCGCCAATAGGAAGTCCTTGGCTTTGAGCGCCTTGGCATACTCGGATTTTACGTTCTTGTAATCCGCTTTTTGGGCGGTGATCTTTTTTTGCACGCCGTCGGCCATGTCCAGTATTTTTTTTAGTTCTCCGTCGAGGTACGTCAGCCGGTCGTATGCCGTCTTGTAGTCCTGATAGCTCTTGGAAAGCCGGTCGTTCGCCTGTTTTAACTCCGTTTTGATCCCGTCGAGCTTCGACTGCGCGATCGCGATCGCCGCCTCGGCGGCCACCGCGGCGACCTTGCTTTTTGTGATCTTTTTGAGTTCCGCGAGCTGCTTTTTCAGGTCGCGGATCAGCGCCTCCTGCCGCTCCTTCCTTGTCTTGATCGCTTCGATTTCCTTTTTGATCGCCTCATCGCGTTTTAAGCGCGCGGCCTTTAGTTCCGCCCGTTTTTGCGAAAGCAGCTTCGACCGGTTGATTGTCGCGGCGCTGATTTGGCTCTTTAGTCCCTTTTCCTTTTCCGTGAGCCGCGCGAGCTCTTTTTCGGCCTTGACCGTCTGCTCCGTCTTTGCGGCGGGGAGGTCCCCCGACGCCCTCAACACCGCGTCCGGGACCGCGTAAGCCCCTGTCCCGCCGATCAGAAACGCGAGCGCGAGCGCAAGCGCTGTGAACACGGACACAGGCGGCGCGCCTCCTCTCAAGCTCCCGCGACCGATTCCACTCCGATTAAACATTTTTACGCACTCCCCTTTCTTTCCATAATTAGAAAATTTTGTATTGCACTTTCATTCTATCACACAATAACTACGATGAAAAGTAAATATTACAAATTTTGGGAAAAATTTCTATTTGATCGGGCTTGAAAACACCTGCCCGATTTGGTATACTTTATCCGAATACGATAAACTAATCACCGGCAATTGAATGGAGTGTGGTAAAAACTTTGGATACAGATGGCAGTACTGGCAGTATCAGTCGGCTGATCATCCTCGGGATCTGTCTCGTGGTGTCGGCTCTTTTCTCCGCGTCAGAAACCTCTCTTATGTCGATCGGCAAGATTCGGGTCCGCAGCATGGTGGACGAAGGCGTAAAAAACGCCGGGGCGCTTTCGGCCTTGCTCGAAAGCCCGGATAAAATGCTGAGCGCAATCCTCGTAGGCAACAACCTTGTGAATATCATGGCGTCGGCGATTGCAACATCGCTTGCGATCGAATATGTGGGCGGCGGCGCGATGGGCCTTGCGGTCGGGCTCTCAACCGGAGCGGCGACGCTCCTGATCCTGATCTTTGGCGAGATCACGCCGAAAACCATCGCGGTGCGCAACACGGAAAAAGTCGCGCTTGCGATGGCGCGTCCGCTGCTCGCGGTAACGGCGCTGTTCTCCCCGCTCGTGTTCGTCTTAAACAAACTTACGTCCCTATTTTTATTCCTCGCAGGCGGTAAAGCGGGCGGCGCGCCGCCGACATTCACGGAGCAGGAGCTAAAGACGATGGTGACGGTCAGCCATGAAGAAGGCGTCCTCCAAGCCGAAGAAAAGGAAATGATCCACAACGTATTCGAGTTCGGGGACGGTGAAATCCGCGAGATCATGACGCCGCGCATCCATGTGATTTCCGTCGACCTCGAAGCCGACTACAAGGCGGTCAGCGAGATTTTTAAGGAAAACACATACTCCCGGATGCCTGTGACGCGGCCCGGCACAGACGAGATCGTCGGGATTCTGAATATCAAGGACATCGCGTTTACGGATAAAAAAGCGCAGGAGTTCCATGTGTCGGACTTTTTGCGGCAGCCGCATTTTGTCTACGAATTTCACAACGCGGCAAAGGTGTTTAACGAAATGCGAAAGGATCGCGTGCCGATGTCCGTCGTGCTGGACGAGTACGGCGTCATGGTTGGCATCGTCACGACGGAGGACTTTATTGAGGAAATCGTCGGGGACATCAACGACGAGTACGACGACAATGAGACGGACGCGGTGGAGGTCGGAGAGAACGAGTACATCGTCGACGGGACGATGGGGATCGACAATTTTTGCGAGGTCGTCGGCGTTGAGATCGAGACTGACGACTTTGATTCGATCGGCGGCTTTGTGCTCGGCAAGCTCGACGAGTTCCCGGCGGAGGGCGACCGTGTGCAACATGAAAACATGGAGTTTGTGATTGAGAGCGTAAAGAATAACCGCATTGAGTCCCTGCGCGTGACGTTGAAAGAGGAAAACGAGACCGGGGCCGGTTCCGATCTTGAGCATGGGAACGCGAACGGAAACGAGAGCGGAGACGGAGACGGCGACACGGGCGGGAACAGCGGCCGCGTCGCAAATAATACGGGCGGAAACGGAAACGCCGACAGAAACGGGAACGGGAACAGAAATAAACGCGACGGGAACGGCAGGGACGCGTCCGGAACGCAAGCGGCCGACACAAAGCGCGAAGCGGTCGGCGCGAAGGCGAAAACATCCGGCGCGGCATAGAGCGACGACGAGAATGGTCCGGGAGGAAAAGGGTAATGGAGAGTCATCAAATGATTACGCTGTATTCCGGCGCGGTGACGCTTATGGGCGGCCAGCCGGTCGCCGACGCGGACGTCGGCGCGGCGGGCAAGTCGGCTGCGCGCAAATGCGGAGAGGGGACGATCGCGTACGCGATTTTAGACGCGCACAACCGGGCGGCGGGCGATGCCGGGGCAGGGCAATCCGGCGCGTACCAAATTAAGTTTGACAGCCTGATCTCGCACGACATCACCTATGTCGGCATCATTCAGACGGCGCGCGCGAGCGGCATGAAACGCTTCCCCGTGCCATACGCGCTCACGAACTGCCACAACAGCCTGTGCGCGGTCGGCGGGACGATCAACGAGGACGACCATGTGTTTGGCCTGTCCGCGGCAAAAAAGTACGGCGGCGTCTATGTGCCCGCAAATCAGGCCGTGCTGCACCAGTACGCGCGCGAAGCGCTCAGCGAGGCCGGAGGCATGATCCTAGGCTCCGACAGCCACACGCGCTACGGCGCGCTCGGCGCGATGGGAATCGGCGAGGGCGGCCCGGAGCTTGTCAAGCAGCTCCTTGGCAACACCTATGACGTCAACGCGCCCGAGGTCGTGCTCGTCTATCTTGAAAACGAGCCCCCGCGCGGCGTCGGCCCGCACGACATCGCGATCGCGCTGTGCGGCGCGGTATACGACAACGGCTTTGTAAAAAACAAGGTGCTCGAGTTCGCGGGTCCCGGCGTGGCGAAGCTGCCGATGGACTTTCGGATCGGCGTCGACGTGATGACGACCGAGACGGCCTGCCTTTCTTCGATCTGGCGGACGGACGACCCTGACGTACGCGCCTATTACGAGCGGCATGGGCGCGCGGGCGCGTACAGGGCGCTCGCGCCCGCGGAGGGGGCGCGTTACAGCGCGATGATCACGGTCGACCTCGCGAAGGCCGAGCCGATGATCGCGATGCCGTTTCACCCTTCAAGGGCGTATCCGATCCGGGAGGTGAATCAGAACGCGGGCGATATTCTGCGCGCGGTCGAGCGCGACGCCGCGGAACAGTTCGGCGGAAAGCTGCGCCTTACGCTCACGGACAAAATTGACGCGGGCGCGGGTCCCGGTACGGGTGCGGGCGGTTGTTTGCGCGCCGATCAGGGGATCATCGCGGGCTGCGCGGGCGGAATGTATGACAATATCCGCGAGGCCGCGGCGATTTTAGACGGCGGTTCCGTCGGCGACGGGTACTTCTCGCTTTCGGTTTACCCGCCGAGTATGCCGGTCAACCTGCAATTGATCGAGGCCGGCATCCAACAACGGCTGATCGAGGCGGGCGCGCTCTTTAAGCCGTGCTTCTGCGGGCCCTGCTTTGGCGCGGGCGACGTCCCCGCGAACAACGGCTTCTCGATCCGCCACACGACGCGCAATTTCCCGAATCGCGAGGGCGCGCGGCCGGGGGACGGGCAGCTCGCGGCCGTCGCGCTGATGGATGCGCGCTCGATTGCGGCGACCGCGCGGGCCGGCGGTCTGCTCACGGCGGCGACGGAGATCGAATACGACCTCCCGGACGACGGGCCGATCCCCCCGTTCCCCAAAGGGATTTACGAAAAACGCGTTTACAACGGCTTTGGCAGGCCGGAGCCCGATACCGAGCTCCGCTTTGGGCCGAACATCGCGGACTGGCCCAAGATCGACCCGCTCGGGGAAGCTCTCCTGCTCCGGCTCGCGAGTGTGATTCGCGACCCCGTCACGACGACGGACGAGCTGATCCCCTCCGGCGAGACCTCGAGTTACCGCTCAAACCCGATCAAACTCGCGGGTTTTACGCTCTCGCGCAGGGACCCGCAGTATGTGCCGCGCGCGCGGGCGGTGCGGGAGCTTGAGGAGGCGCGCGCTCAAGGCGATGCCCCGGAGGACGCGCTCCGCGCGCTTGCGACCGCCTTAAAACTGAGTGCGGGCGCGTCGGATTCAAAGGGCGGCGCGGCGGATACGGCGGACGCGGCGCGCGCGCTGCTCGCGTCGACGCAGATCGCATCGGCCGTGTTCGCAAATAAACCCGGCGACGGCTCCGCGCGCGAGCAGGCGGCCTCGTGCCAGCGCGTACTCGGCGGCGGCGCGAACCTCTGCTATGAATACGCGACAAAACGCTACCGCTCCAACCTGATTAACTGGGGGATGCTGCCGTTTACGCTGGACGCGGACAAGGCGTTCGAGGCCGAGCCGGGCGACTGGGTCTATGTGCCGCGCGTGCGCGAGCGTCTCGCCTCGGGCGAGACGGAGTTTCCCGCCGTATTCGTCGGCGGCGGCAATGGCGGCGGTGGGGACCCTTCCGGGCGCAGCCGCGCGATCACACTTCACATGGCGCCGCTCACGGAGGACGAACGGCAGATCATCCTGACCGGCTGCCTGATGAACTATTACGCCGCAAAAAACAGCGCGGAATTTGTAAGTTAGCGGATACGCAAATCATAAAAGGAGAAAACGAACCGCAATGTCTGAAAAAATTATCATGAAAAACCCGGTCGTCGAGATCGACGGGGACGAGATGACGCGCATCCTGTGGGCTGAGATCAAAAAAGAGCTTTTAAGCCCTTATGTTACGCTTCTCACGGACTATTACGACCTCGGCCTCCCACACCGCGACGAGACGGACGACAAGGTCACGGCGGATGCGGGCGCGGCGATCAAAAAACACCGCGTCGGCGTCAAATGCGCGACGATCACGCCGAACGAGCAGCGCGTCGAGGACTATCATCTAAAGCAGATGTGGAAAAGCCCGAACGCGACGATCCGCGCGATTCTGGACGGCACAGTGTTCCGCGAGCCGATTCTCGTCAACTGTGTGCGGCCGGCGGTGCGCAACTGGGAGCGGCCGATCACGATCGCGCGCCACGCCTATGGTGATGTATACAAGGCCGCGGAATACCGCGTACCGGGCGCCGGCCGCGCGGAGCTTGTCTTTACGGACGCGGGCGGCACGGAAACATGGCGCGAGACGGTCTGCGACTTTGAGGGGCCGGGCGTGCTCCAAGGGATGCACAACAAAGACGACTCGATTAAATCCTTCGCGCACGCGTGTTTCCGCTTTGCGCTCGACAAAAAACAGGATCTGTGGTTCTCGACGAAGGACACGATCTCAAAACAGTACGATCAGACGTTCAAAAACCTGTTTCAGGTGATTTACGAGACCGAATACAAGTCCGCGTTCGAGCAGGCAGGGATCACATACTTCTACACGCTGATCGACGACGCGGTCGCGCGTGTCATCCGCTCCGAGGGCGGCTTTGTGTGGGCGTGCAAAAACTATGACGGCGACGTGATGAGCGACATGGTTTCGACGGCGTTCGGTTCGCTCGCGATGATGACGAGCGTGCTTGTGAGCCCGGACGGCTGCTTTGAGTACGAAGCCGCGCACGGCACCGTCACGCGCCACTATTACCGCCACTTAAAAGGCGAGGAAACCTCGACAAACCCGATCGCGACGATCTTCGCGTGGAGCGGCGCGCTCAGAAAACGCGGCGAGCTTGACGGCGACGAGGCCTTGACGCGCTTCGCGGACCGGCTCGAGGCCGCGTCGCTTCAAACGATCGAGTCCGGTCTGATGACGCGCGACCTCGCGGGCCTGTGCGAAGGCCTCACACCCACCATTTTGAACACCGCCGACTTTTTGCGCGCGATCCGTGCCAGACTGGATACGCAAAACTCCTGATCGCTTACAGCCCCGCCTTTTCGGAGGCGGCGGCGAGTTTGCGCGCGCGCTCCTTGTCGGCGGACATTTCCTCTACGGTCTTTGGCGCGACGCGGTAGCCCTGATAGTCGGGGAAGGGCACGGCTTCCGCGCGCGGGCGGCGCTCGGCCTCCGCGATCGCCGCCGCGTATTGCGGCAGCCATTTTTTTTGCGCGATCAGGAGGTCGTCGACCATTCTCCAGACCTCGTCTGGCGAGCAGACCGCGCCGACGAGCGGGTCGAGCAGCATGGCCTGCCGCAGGAGCGTATCGTCGCCGGAGACCCCCGCGAGCACGCCGAGCCGCTGCACCGAAACGGAGGCGTTCAGCATCGCGGCGCAGCCGTGCGGCAGCGCGCCGACTTTCGGGATATTTACGCCGTTATAGTCGACGTAGCCGGGTACCTCGACGATTGCGTCGTCCGGCAGGTTCGTGATGCAGCCGTCGTTCACGACATTAAAATGCCCCCGGTACAGACGCCCGGTCTCGAGCCCCTCGATGATATAGGAGCCGTGCTCGCCGCTGCGTTCCTCCGGCGTAAACGCGGCGGGCGGCTCGCGCAGCCAGTTCGGGAAATCCGTCTCAAACCAGTTGCGGCCCTCCGTGCAGACACGCAGATACCCGCCGGTCTGTCCGTCGATCCAGTTGTCCATGTGAATCCATTTCGGAATGTCCGCGTGGCGCTTGCGATACCACGGCAGATACTCCGACAGATGTCCGTTGCTCTCGGTCGAGTAGTAACCGAACCGCTTCATCACATCGATACGGCATTTTTCGGTCTCCCGGTACTTCGGATGGTTTAAAAAGCCTTCGAGGATCCGGGACTGCGGCACTTCCTCGCCGCGCAGCTTTACGGAGACGTACCACGTCTGGTGGTTGATGCCCGCGCAGACGATGTCGACGTCGCGTATGTCCGCGCCGAGCACATCTGCGATCTGCCGGTGTCCGCCCGCGACGCCGTGGCAGAGTCCGATCGCGTTCACGCCGCCGTATTGGTTCAGCGTCCACGTCACCATCGCGTTCGGGTTCGCGTAGTTCAAAACGAGGCAATCGGGCAGCGCGACCTCGCGAATGTCCTTGCAAAAGTCGAGCATGACGGGGATGTCCCGCTGCGCGTACATCAGGCCGCCCGCGCAGAGCGTGTCGCCGACGCACTGGTCGACGCCGTAGCGGAGCGGGATTTCGATGTCGGTCGCGAACGCCTCGAGTCCGCCGACGCGCACGCAGATGATCACATATTTTGCGCCGCGCAGCATTTCGCGCCTGTCCGTCGAAGCGGTGAGGGTCGCGGGCAGCCCCGCCGCCTCGATGTCCCGGCGGCAGAGCCGCGTCACCATGTCGAGGTTGTGCTCGCTGATGTCGGTGAACGCGACGTCTATGCCGCGGAACTCCGGCACAGTCAGAATGTCCGAGAGCAGCTTCCGTGTAAAACCGATACTGCCGGCGCCAATAAAACAGACTTTAAATGACTTTGCCATATCTACCTCCAAATCAGGAATCACACTCGTAATCATGCTTGTAATTACGCTCGTAAATATGCTCGTAATTATGCTTGTAATTATGCTCGCCGCGTTTTTTGCCTACCTGAGCCGCCATATCTTTTCGTTGTAGTCATGGATCGAGCGGTCGCTCGAAAAGTAACCCGCGTTCGCGACGTTGACGATCGCCTTTTGGTTCCATAACCGTTTCTGCAAAAAGTCCGCCTCGACCCGCAGCTGTGTGTTCGCGTAGGACTTGAAGTCCTTTAATACGAGGTATTCGTCCGACATCCCGCCCTCGTTGTAGAGCAGGGAGTTGAAGATGTCGATAAACAGGCGCGGCTTTTCCGGCGTCAGCGTGCCGTCCGCGATCAGATTGACCGCGTGCGCGAGCGCCCTGTCCGCGTCATAGACCTGTCTGCTGTTGTAGCTGCCGTCCGCGTAGAGCTTTTGCACCTCGCCCGCCGTGAGACCGAAGATGTAGATGTTGTCGTCCCCGACGCGCTCGCGCATTTCAACGTTCGCGCCGTCGAGCGTGCCGATCGTGAGCGCGCCGTTCAGCATGAACTTCATGTTGCCCGTCCCGCTCGCCTCCTTGCCCGCCGTCGAAATCTGCTCGCTCACGTCCGCGGCGGGAATGATCTTCTCCGCGATCGAAACGCCGTAATTCTCGACAAACACGACGCGCAGCATTTCTCGCACCTTCGGGTCCGGGTCGTTCGCGAGGTGCTCCGAGATGCTCGTGATCAGCTTAATGATAAGGCGCGCGCGATAATAGCCGGGCGCGGCCTTTGCCGCGAAGATAAACGTCCGCGGGTGCTTGATCGCGCGCGGGTCCTCCTTTAGCTGCGCGTAGAGGTGCAAAATGTGGATGATGTTCAGGAGCTGCCGTTTGTATTCGTGCAGCCGCTTGACCTGTACGTCGAACATCGAGGCGGGGTCGACGCGCGCGCCCGTCATTTGCAAAATGTAGTCCGCGAGCCGCGCCTTGTTTTCATATTTGACCTTCATGAACGACTCCGCAAAGGCCGCGTCCTCCGCATACGGCGCGATCCCGGCGAGCTGCGCGGGCTCTAAAATCCAACCGTTGCCGATCGTGTCGCTGATCAGCCGCGCGAGACCGTGGTTTGCGTGCAAAAGCCAGCGCCTGTGCGTCACGCCGTTTGTGACGTTCAAAAACTTCGCGGGCGTGTGGTGATAATAGTCCGAAAAGATCGTGTGCTTTAAAATCTCCGTGTGCAGGCCCGAAACGCCGTTGACTTTTTTGCTCATCACGATACAGAGGTTCGCCATGCGCACCTCGCCGTCCGCGATCACCGCCATGTTCGCGATGCGGTCCCAATCCCCCGGGTAGACGTCCCACAGCGATTTACAGTACGTCTCGTTGATCTCGGAGACGATCGTGAATATACGCGGGAGGTTTTGGCGGAAGAACGTGACGGGCCAGCGTTCGAGCGCCTCGGACATGATCGTGTGGTTCGTATAGGAGAATATCCGGCTCGTGATGTCCCACGCGTCGCTCCAGTGCAGCTTTTCCTCGTCGACGAGGATGCGCATGAGTTCCGGGATCGCGAGCGTCGGATGCGTGTCGTTGATGTGGATCGCGACGTATTCGGGCATTTTGTAAAAATTCGTGCCGTAGACGCGCTTGTAGTCCCAGACGATCCACTGGACCGTCGCCGAAACAAAGAAATACTGCTGGCGCAGGCGCAGGGTCTTGCCCGTGTAGTGGTTGTCCTCGGGGTAGAGCACCTTCGAGAGCACTTCTGCGAGTTCCTTTTCCTTTGACGCGCTCACATAGTCGCCGCGGTTGAACAGATCCATGTCGAAATGCTTGGGCGAACGCGCGCTCCACAGGCGCAGACGGTTGACGACGTTCGAGCTGTAGCCCAGAACCGGGATGTCATACGGCTGCGCGATCACGGTCTCATAGCGCTCGTGCGCGAATTTTGTGACGCCGTCCTCCCAAGTCTCCGTAATCTCACCGCCGAACCGCACCTCAAACTGCTCGTCTTGGCTCTGGATTTCCCAGATATTGCCGTCCTCAAGCCAAGGGTCCGGGAGTTCGATCTGGTAGCCGTCCATGATCTTTTGGCGAAACAGGCCGTATTCATAGCGAATACCGCAGCCCGTCGCGTTCATGCGGAGCGTCGAGAGCGAGTCCAAAAAGCAAGCCGCGAGCCGCCCCAAGCCGCCGTTGCCGAGCCCCGCGTCGTTCTCCTGCTCCGCGATGTCGTCAAGCGAGATGCCGAGCGTATCACAGACCGCCTGATACGCGTCGGATTTTAGGAGGTTGATGATGTTGTTGTCGAGCGCGCGGCCGACCAAAAACTCGAGCGACAGATAATAGAGCTGTTTTCGGCGGTTGTTTTCGGTATCCTCTTTCGATGCCGTCCACATCTCCATGATCGAGTCGCGCACCGTCAGGGCGATCGCGCTGTACAGCTGTTTTTTGGATGCGTCTTGGAGCGTGCTGCCATGGTGATGCTGGAGCTTGTCGGAGAGCTTTTGCAGCAGGCGCTGTTTTTCCTGCTCGAGCAGCTCCGACGCGGACCCCGCGTCTGCGGCGGCGTTGGGCGTTGGGCGGGAGACGGGTGCGGCCGCGCCGTTGACGGACGTCGCGTGCGCGGTATTTGCTGCAGGCGCCGCGCGCGCCGCGGTGGCTGCGCCGCCGTGAATCTTTTCGCGGGTGTCCCTTGCCGCCTCGTCGCGGGTCCCGCTGAACGGCGCGATGTGTGTACCCGGGCTCGCGTCGGCGGTCGCGCTCGATTTCGCGCCGCCGCCCGTGCGTATGCCCGGTTTCACGTCGGCGGGCACGCCTGATTTTGCGCCTCCGCCCGCGTGTCCGGCTTCAGAACTTCGCCGCCGCGCGCGCCGCCGGTCGGGGGTGTTCCTCCGCTCGACAAAATCCGCCTGATCTGCCGGTTTCGCCCTGTCTATCGGCGGCGCCGATTCTACCGGCGTCTTCCGTTCTATCTGCGTCGCCATTTCTATCGGCATCTCCCGTTCTACAGGTCCCGCCATATTGATCGGCGCCGCCTGTTCTCCATCCTTCATAAACCACATCGGATTGACCTGTTCTGTCTGTGCCGGTCCGTACCCATTCATTGCTTCCATCGAAAATAAGTCTCTCTTTCTCCCCCGTGCCAATGCCTAAGCCTCAGCCCCCCAGCTGATTTGTTTGTCAAATGTTCTCGTACAGCTCAACATAGCGTTTTGCCGACGCGCCCCATGAATCATCCCGCGCCATCGCGGCCGACATGAGCCTGTTATGCGCTTCCGGCGCGTTCGCGTAGACCCCGAGCGCGCGCCGCATGGTGAACAGCAGCTCGTGCGCGTTGATGTTCGCGAAGCTGTAGCCCGTGCCTTCCCCCGTCACCTCGTTGTAAGGCCAAACCGTGTCGGCAAGGCCGCCAGTCTCGCGCACGATCGGCAGCGTCCCGTAGCGCATCGCGATCAATTGGCTGATTCCGCAAGGCTCGAACAGCGAGGGCATCAGCAAAAAGTCCGCTCCGGCGTAAATCCTGTGCGCGAGCGCCTCGTCAAAGGTCAAATTTGCCGAGACCTGCCCGGCGTACTGCTCCGCCTTCCAGCGGAAGAAGTTTTCATATCCGGTGTCACCGGTCCCGAGCATCACAAACTGCGGGGCGCGCCCGCGCGAGCCTGTGCCTCCCAAACCGCCGATATTCCCCGCGCCGCCGCCTGCGCCGCTGTTTTCCGTACCCGCGCCGCCGCCCGCGCTCACCCCAACCGCGCCCGTCCCGTCCGCGCCCGAACTGCCGACGATGAGCTCGTCAAACACATGCGTGATCAAGTCGAGCCCCTTCTGCCCGACGAGGCGCGAGATCAGCGCGATCACGG
>JAITSR010000383.1 GCA_031287655.1 Clostridiales bacterium | reverse complement strand
CGCGCCTCGCAGGCGACCGGCCGGGCGCGGCGCGCGGATACTGCAGGATGGGTCCGCTGCCCGTCGTCGCGCGCAGGATGCGCCATCACTGGGAGGAACCCTGCATCAGCGGGCGGCGCGGCTCGGGCGCGGTGTTTTTCGCGGGCTGCGGACTTGGGTGCGTGTACTGTCAAAACGGCGCGATCAGCGCCGTCGGCTCGCGCGGCGGGCAGACCTCCGACACCGGGGGCGCAACAGGCTGTTCCGCCGGGGGCGCATCGGAAGGCTCCGACGCCGGGGACACTACGGGAGACTCCGCCTCCGCGAGCGCGGGCCTGCCCGGGCCCGTCAGTCCCGCCGCGCTCGCGCAAATTTTCGCGGAACTCGCCGACGCGAGAGTACACAACATCAATCTCGTGACGCCGACACATTTTGCGCGGGGCGTCGCCTCCGCGCTCGAGTTTGCGCGGCGCTCCGGTCTCCTGCGCGGTATCCCGGTGATCTACAACACCTCCGGGTATGAAACGGTCGAGACGCTAAAGCGGTTTGAAGGGCTTGTCGACGTGTATCTGCCGGATATGAAATACGCGGACGCGGAGCTCGCCGCCCGCTATTCAAACGCGCCGGACTATCCCGGCGTGTCGCGCCTTGCCGTACTCGAAATGCTCCGGCAGACGGGCCCCGCGGCCTTAGGGGACGACGGGCTGATCCGGCGCGGGCTGATGATCCGGCACCTGATCCTGCCGGGGCATACGCAAAACTCTATCGCGGTACTCGATTGGATCGCGGATAACCTCCCGCACGGCGTGGCCGTCAGCCTGATGAGCCAGTTTACGCCGCAAATCTCCGCGAAAACCGCGCCCGCGTCCGGCCCCGAAGCCGGGCTTGCCCGCGGGATTACGAAGCGGGAGGCGGCGCGTGTCGAGTCGCACATGCTGCGACGCGGCCTGTACACAGGTTATGTGCAGTCGCTCGCGTCGGCCGACGCCGCGTACATTCCGGATTTCCATAATTAGTGACTAATCAGCGGTTAATGTGTTACGATTGCTGCTTCTGGTTTTCCGCCCGAATCTCGCCGCGCTTGATCTTGCCGCCGATCGTTTTTGGCAGCTCGTCGACGAACTCGACGAGCCTTGGATATTTATACGGGGCCGTAACCTTCTTTACATGATCCTGCAATTCCTTCACGAGTCCCTCGCTCGCCGTGTAGTTTCGCGCGAGCACGACCGTCGCCTTCACAATCTGCCCGCGAATCGGGTCCGGCGCCGCCGTCACGGCGCACTCGACGACCGCCGCGTGCTCGAGCAGCGCGCTCTCGACCTCGAAAGGACCGATCCGATAGCCGGAGCACTTGATGATGTCGTCATTGCGCCCGACGAACCAATAATAGCCGTCCGAGTCCATCCACGCGACGTCGCCCGTGTTGTAGCAGCCGTTTTTCCAAGCCTCGGCCGTCAGCGCCTCATCTTTATAATAAAACTGAAACAGGCCCGGCGGCACGTACCGATCGACGCCGCGCACGACGATCCGGCCCTCGATCCCTTCCTCACAGACCTCGAAGTCCTCATTGACGATCGCGATGTCATAGAGCGGGGACGGCTTGCCCATCGATCCCGGCTTGGGCGGGAACCACTCAAAATTCGCGAGCAGCACGGACGACTCGCTCTGCCCGAAGCCCTCGATGATCCCGAGCCCGGTCATCGCCTTCCACTGGTTGAACACCTCGGGGTTCAGCGGCTCGCCCGCGGTCGAATACCGCACGATCGACGAGAGATCATAGGCGCGCACATCCTCCTGAATCATGAAGCGGTACATCGTCGGCGGCGCGCAGAACGTCGCGATCGGGTATTTTTGCATGACCTCCAGCATCCGGCCCGGCACAAAGCGGTCCATATCATACGCGAAGATCGCCGCGCCCGCGATCCATTGGCCATAGATTTTGCCCCAGCCGAACTTCGCCCAGCCCGAGTCTGAGATCGTCAGGTGCAGGCCGCCGTCCACAACGCGCTGCCAGTATTTTGCGGTCGTGATATGCCCGAGCGGATAGGAATAGTCGTGCATGACCATCTTAGGCATCCCGGTCGTACCCGAAGTAAAGTACATTAAAAAGAAGTCCGAGACTTTGTTCGCCGCGTCGCCTTCGGGCCTCGCAAAGGTATCCGGGCATTTCGCGATCTCCGCGTGAAAGTCAAGGAAATCCCCCGCGATGGGGTCGGCCGCGGCAGATGCGGAAGCAGGCGCGGCGGCAGTGGCAGACACGGCGGCAGATGCTGCTGCGGCGTCCGCATTATTTGCGGTATCGGCGTCTACGCACACGACATGGCGCACGGTCGGGGACTCCGGCAGCGCCGCGCGGATATTCGCGAGCAGCTCCGCGTCCGCGAGCGCGACGATCGCCGAAACACCCGCGGCGTTGTTGCGGTAGGCGATGTCCTTTTTCGTGAGCTGCGACGTCGCCGGGATCACGACCGCGCCGAGCTTGTGCAGCGCGACCGCGCAAATCCAATACTCATAGCGCTGTTTTAGGATCAGCATCACAAAGTCGCCCTTTTTGATCCCAATCCGCGCAAAGAAATTCGCGGTCCGGTTGCTCAGCGCGCGAATGTCCGAAAACGTAAAATCCGCTTCCCCGCCGTGATCGTCGCACCAGAGCAGCGCGCGCTTTTTGGGGGCCGCCTCGGCCCACGCGTCCACGACGTCAAAACCAAAATTGAAGCCCTCCGGCACGTCGAGCTTGTAGTTCGCGATGAAGTCCTCATAAGATGAAAATTCCACGCGCCGTAAAAATCGTTCGAGCATATTCCTCCGATTCCCCTTCCGGTTAACCCAATTTCCGATTTATAGAGTGTGAACTGTTATTCATATATTTAGAATCTCAATTCACCTTTTGTGAATTTCAAGTCATTCCAAGATCACGGTCAAAAACCGCGCGCTGCCCTCGACCGCGTGCTGCCCGTGCGGAATCATCGGGTCAAAGTAGCAGCAGTCGCCCCGGCGCAGGAGAATGTCCTTCGTGCCGAGCGTCAGCCGGACCGTCCCGTCGATCACATAGTTAAATTCCTGTCCCGTGTGGGTCACGAGCTTTTTATGCGGATCGTCCGCGTCGAAGTCCAGCGTCACGATCAGGGGCTCCATCTTCCTGTGCTGAAAGTTGAACGCGACGCTCGTGAACTGATAGCCCGGATAGCGGTCGACGCCGATCCCCTGCCCGTCCCGCACGACGCAGTAAGTGTCGAGCTTGGGCGAATTTCCCGTCAAAAGCTCCGTCAGGTCGACGTTGAAGATGCCGACGACCTTGTAGAGCGCGCTGATCGGAATATCGACGCTGCCGTCCTCGTAGCCGAGATAGGTCTCGACCGGGATCGAAAGCCGCGCGGCGAGCTCCGCGGCGGTTGTGTCGCAGGATTCGCGCAGCCCCCTGAGGCGCTCCGCAACCTCGTTTGCTTCATTTGCCATGATTATGACCATTCCTTTCTTCCTTTATACATGAAAACAGCTGCCTCCCAGAAACTCGCGCAGGATTGAGTTTGCGGGGATTTCGCCGACCGGGATCGGCGCGAAATAGCTGATGAACTTCGCGAGGCGCACGGCCTCGGGATACTCCGGCGCGTCCCGCCCGATCGCCCCGAGCAGCGGCAGCGCGCTCTGCTTCATCGCGCCGAGTTCATAGATCAGCCCGGAATTGAACATGCTGTCGCAGCTCTCCTGATAGGGGAAGATATACGCTTCCTCCCCCGCGCGCACGGTCGGCCACATGCGGATCGTGTCGATCGCCTTGGAGGCGCGGAACTGGTGATCCCGCACAATCCGCCGGATCAGGCGCGAGTCGGTCGTCGGGATTCGGTTGTGGTCGTCGATGTTCAGCGTCGTCAGCGCGCTGATATAAATCTTGTATTTATGCTCCTTTGGGATCGCCGCCGTAATCTTGGGATTCAGACCGTGTATGCCCTCGACGATCATGATCTGGCCGTCGCCGACGCGCATGGGACGCGCAAGTTCCTCACGGCGGCCTTTTTTAAAATTGTAGATCGGCACGCTCACCGACTGCCCGTTGATCAGAGCCTTCATCTGGCTCATGAACAACTCGATGTCCAAGGCCTCCGGGCACTCGAAGTCATACGCGCCGTTCTCGTCGCGCGGGCCGTCCTCGCGGTTCAAAAAATAGTCGTCCATCGAGACGATCGAGGTCACATAGCCGTTCACGCGAAGCTGGATCGAAAGCCGGTTCGCGAACGTCGTCTTGCCGGACGAGGAAGGCCCGGAGACCAGCACGATCTTCTTGCGCTCCGCCGAACCGGTGATCGCGTCCGCGATCTGCGAGATTTTCTTTTCCGAAAGCGCCTCGGCCACGCGAATGATGTCCTGCGTGCCGCCGCTGCGCACGATTTTGTTGAACGCGCCGATGCTCTCGACGCCGAGTATCCGGCCCCAGTTCTTGTATTCCGCGAACACGGAGAGCAGCTTCGGCCTGTCGTTGTACATCATAACCCGCGCGGCGGCCGGTTTTTTATGCACCGGTTTGGGGAGCGTGACGATCGCGCCCGGATAGTGATAGAGCAGCGTAAAATCGGTGAGGCAGCCGGAATCCGGGACGAGGTGGCCGTAGGAATAGTCCAGCATCCCGTCAAACTCATAAAAAGCGACATATGGCCTGTGCCGCTCACGGATCGCGTCGTACAGGTCGTGCCGCTCCTTTGCCGCAAACAGCCGCTCCGCCTCGCCGATTTGGATCTCGGTGCGCACAAAGGGGAGCTTTCGGGCCGAATAGGCGCGCATACAGCGCTCGATTTCGGCGAGTTCTTCCGGCAAAAGCTCGCTGTCGCCGATGATTTCAAAGTAGATGTCAAAGCGGACGGAATGGCGGACGACGACCTTACGGTCGGGGTAGAGCTCCTTGACCGCCCGCGCGAGCATAAAGATCATGCTCCGCTCGTAGACGCGATGCCCCTCGGGCGTGCCGACGTCCAAAAAGCGGACGCGCGCGTCGCGCGTGATCTTCGCCGAGAGGTCCGTCTCCGCGTTGTCCAGAATCGCCGCGACGACCCTGTGCGAGACTGCCGGACCCTCGCGCGTCGCCGATTGATCCGCGTAAGGCGCCGCCTGACTCTCGCGCGGCGCTGAATGATCCTCATGAGGCGCAGCCTGACCCTCGCTCAACGCGGCCTGACTCTCGGGATGCGCAAATTGATCCGCGAGCTCCAGCAGCGTTGTGCCGCTGTCGACCTGCGCCGTATCCCCGTTCTCAAACGTTACTGTAAATTGTTTCATCGAAAACCGCCTGTCTCCCCTAAGATGTTAATATGGATTTCATTCGCGATCCAGCTTCACATTTTCCTTCGTCGCGCGAATGTTAAATTCTGTCATTCATATGTTCAGCAACTCATATGTTTCCAGTATAATACGGGAAGCACATACTTTTCAAGGGCGACGACAATCGGCAACCGCGGCTACAATTTTCTCGGAGGTTGTGCTATACTTATGTCGTGAGTGCGGGTTCGAGTAATTCTGGTTGCAATCAAAGAAAGAAGGTGCGGTATATGCATCAAAAGCTGCCGGTTGGCGCGGATATATTCGTAAATTTGCGAAAGCAAGACTTCTACTATATTGATAAGACCAATTTTATCCGGGACCTGCTGCAAAACAGAGGTACGGTGAACCTGTTCACGCGGCCGCGCCGGTTTGGAAAAACGCTGAATATGACGATGCTGCAAGCCTTCTTTGAGATCGGCGCGGATCACAGGGACATCTTTGCCGGGCTGGACATTATGAAGGAACAGGCTCTCTGCGAACAGTACATGAACCGCAATCCCGTCATTTTCCTCACGTTAAAAAGCGTGGAGGGCGCAAACTTTGCGGATGCGCTGGAGAGGGTGGGGGTACAAGTGGCTAACGAATGTCTTAGGCTGGCTTTTTTGGGGAGAAGCCAACATATGGAGCCAGAGGTCTTGAACACCTTCGCAGCGTTAAAAGCGCGGACTGCGACGCAGCAGCATCTGGCGAGCAGCTTAAAAATCCTCTCACGCATGCTTGAAGCGCATTATGGTCAAAAAGCAATTCTGTTGATTGATGAGTACGACGTGCCTTTGGATAGGGCCTTTCACAACGGGTATTACGGTGAAATGAGCTCCTTCATGCGCGTCTTTTTGGGTGAGGCGTTCAAGACCAACGCTTCCATGGAATTTGCCGCGGTAACGGGCTGCCTGCGCATCTCCAAGGAAAGCATCTTCACCGGCGTGAACAACCTCAAAATTGATACGATCACGGATGATCGCTATGATGAATACTTTGGGTT
>JAITSR010000323.1 GCA_031287655.1 Clostridiales bacterium | reverse complement strand
CCGCGCGAGAATTGTGATGATTTGCGCCCGGCTTGTGTTCCCATCAGGGCTGAACAGCGTCGGAGCTGTTCCGTTCATAATCCCGTATTCATACACAAATTGAACCGCGGCGGCATACCAAGCGTCAGATGCGACGTCGGAGAAAATGCCGTCCGTGTATGTTTTTGACCGCGTAAGCGCCGCGGTAAAGCCGGAATCGACCGCCGGAGCTTTCGTGATCACCTGATCGCCGACCGAAGACGACGTCACCGCAGCGGCGGTCGTCTGTGAGAGCGCAACCGAGGACACAGGCGCGGCCGTCTGTTTTGACGCTGCTTCGGGGCTTGGGGAGGGCGTTGGCTTTAACGTAAATACCACGCCGGGTCCGCCGCCGCTGTTCCCGCCGCCGCCGCTCCCACTGCCGCCGCTGACGCCGGTGTTCGTGCTGCCGGTGTTATCTGTCTTGTCTCCAGTGTTATCCGTCTTGTCGCCGGTATTATTCTCATCGGTCTTGCCGCTTCCGGTATCGGTGGTATTCTCGCCGCCGACGCCGGTGTTCTCGTCAGTTTTGCCGCCGACATTTGTCAATGCCCGGAAGTTTGCGGTTACGGTGACGTCGTTATCAGGCATTGTAAACCAGACGTCAGGCTTTGCCGCGTCGTCAAAAGCTCCGCCGCTGCCGGACGTCCAGCCGACAAATTCATAGCCCGGCTCAGTCTCCGCGACGACGGCGATCTCGGTCCCGGCGGAGTAGGCGCCCTCGGCGCTCGTAACCTTTCCGCCGACGGCGGCCGCCAATTTCAGGTTGTGTCTTTTCACCTCTGAAAATTTCGCGGTCAGTTCCGTGTCGTTCATCACGGCAAAGCGATATTCCGAATCGGTCGACACCAATTCATCGCCCTTATACCACCCCAGCAGCACGCTGCCGCTCTGAGACGTCGCTTCTACTTTTGCGTACGAGCCCTTCAAAAATCGCCCGGCGCCTTGCACAAATCCGTTTCCGTTATCGTTGTCCGGCTTTAAAACGACGTTGAAATAGAGTTCTTCGACCGCCGCTCCGCCCTTTACATCTTCGCTTGCCAACACCTCGTTTTGGACGCTGTCCACAAGCCGGTACTCGGCCGCGGGCTCGTTTGACACAGCGCCTTCCGACCCGGCCTCCGAAAGCGAAGGCACGATCCCGGTAAGTTCCGCGCCGCTTGTCAGCGGTACGTCGTAATAGTTCACAAGGCGCGCAACCTCGCCGGTAACAAGGTTTACCTCATTCACGGAATACGTTATCGTCCCCGTATCCGTTCCCGTTTCGCCGTCTGCGCCCGTGCCGTTATCCGTACCTGCAGCCGTCGTCTCCGCCGCCGTTATATTGACGGTATAGCTTTCATCGGCGGGCAGGTAGATCAAATTTTCACCGGCTTCGTTTCGCGTGGCGACAACGCCGCCGTCAACCGCCTGCGAAACATCCCCCGCAATCGAAGCGACGAGCGAATGATTGCTGTCGTAGACATTCGCGTCCGCGGCGGAGTCGATTCGAATGACGCGAAATGTTCCGGACGAACTCTCGGCGGACGCCCCGACCGTGTAATAGTCGTCCTGCGAACGCAGCCACGCGAAGGTTATCTCCGCATAATGCGATTGAAAGACGCTCCCCCTCATGACATTATCCGCCAATTTCACAAACGTAAGCGGATGTGAAAAAATGAAATCGGCCAGTACCCGCGCCAGCGTCTCAATAAATGCCTGCGATATCCTGATCCCAGTCTCCTGACTATACTTCGCGAAGGTTGCGGTCAGCCTTTTGGCGATGTCTTTGATTCGAGCTGAACTGGAATAAAACAGCTTTATACTGTAAATCGGAGCAATAATATATTCAATATCCGCAGACGTAAATTTGGACAATACCTGATTCAGCCAATCTCTGCCCTCCCCGCTGTAGCTGCTGTCGCGTTCGAAAATATCCGTAAGCCCGGGCTGTACATCTGAAACGTACTTTTCACGCGACAGGATGGATGGTTTTGAGATGTTTGCGACCGTGTCCGCAAGCAGCATACTCTGCGGATAATCTCTGTCGGACGTCACAACGAGTTTTACAAACGCATCGCCGCCGACGAGAATCTTCAGCCAATTCAGCTGCACACTGATTGAGCGGGTGTACTCGTCAACCGTGTAGCCATACGTTTCCGTCTTTTCCAATTTATCGAACTCGGCAAGCATGGCCGCCTTTTTGGCGGGGAAGGAGGCCGTTGCGCTGCTCGGCAAAATATGGGAAGAGCCGTTGTATCTCGCAAAACCCCACGCGCTCTGCGTGAACAGAGGGACGATGTCGTTCAGGTTTATGATGTTATGGATATTCCTGTGATCCCCGGTGGTCTGTTCGATCATTGCGGCCTGTGGCGCCTCATAGGTGTAGGCAAACAGGTCTTTTTGCGCGAGACGCACATTCGGAAGCGTTCGACCGTCGTTTAACGCGCCCGCCACGAGATTTGCCGTCGTCCCCGCGCGGCTGTATCCGACGATCCACAGCTTGATATTGCCGGTGATCCTTTTGTCGGTAATATAGGTCGATAAAAATTGGAGCACGTTCTCTTTGGCTTCCGAATAGCCCTGATGCGCTCCGGACGCGCCCACGATAAAATTGCTCGCCCACTCGCTGTAATAGCGGCCGCCGCGTATCGCAAGAGCGATTTGAGTATATTCGCCGCTGCCGGGGTCAACGATTTTTTTGTGCGCCGCGACCGCGCCGATTGAGTTTATCGTCGGCGGCTCGTTCCAGAAGTGGTTGTACTCAAAACCCTGATAACCGATTCCGTCGTCGCCTGTCAGCAATTCGCGCACGTTCTGCATCGCTATCTCCGCCGACCAGCCGGATTTTTGGGGGTCGACTTCATAGCTCGAAATCGCCGCCATCGTCAGACACAGGGACATTGTTGAAAGATGCGGATTGTAGACTTTCGCGTCAGACAAAAAATAGTCGTCGGAATAATAATACTCCGCGCTAAAATCGTACCGATCCTCCGCCGCTGTGCCCTCTGGAAAAACACCCACATACTTAAACGTACCTTTTTTTACGGTATCGGGGAGTTTACCGGGTTCTTCGCCGGAACCCTCGCCGGGACCTTTGATTTGACCGGCGATCTCGTCAAGCCGGGATCCCAAGTCCTCCGGCTTTGTGACCTCGTAATATCCGGCGTTCTGCAAATCTTTGAGAAACCTGCGCCCAAAAGTGAGTCTGGTCCCGGACAATGAGTGGAAGAAAGCGAGGGAGTAGATGAAAGTACCATCGTCTCGTATTTCCATAGCCTTCTTGTACGCGGCGTTGGCATATCCATAGCCAAGACCGTAGTCGAAAATCGAATACTTGCCGCTCAAAAGCCAGCTGCCCGCTTCCGGCAATCCATCGGTCAGAAGCACGATATTCTTGACGACGTTCTTTTCGGAAACGGAATCAAGCAGGCTGTCCGCCTTCACGAGCGCGTCCTGTTGGTTTGTCGAACCCACGGCGGACAGCTTTGAAATGGCATCCGCCAATAAACCGGCGTCATTCGTGAACTGAGCCTTGACTGACGCGCTTGTGCTGAATCCGACCAGCGCAATATAATTCTCACTGCTCGCCTCTGTCAGAGATTTCGTAAAAATCTGCGCCGTCTCTTTGACTTTGTTAAACGGCGTCCCAATCATGCTGCCCGAAGTGTCCAGCACGAGTACCGTGTAGCGCTGCGGCGCCGACTCCGGGTACAGAAGCGAGCCGTCGGCAAAATCAGAAAGATCAAGGTCTTCCGTTGACGCTGACGCGACCGACGACGGCGCGGCAAGGATGCTTTCGGTCGTCGCGAGTACGGCGGTTCCGATCGCGTCCGATTTGAGCTCCTGTGAGAATTCGTCCGCGTGTTCGGCGACGTATTCATCAAAAGAGCCCTGTTGCAGGTCGTCCGCGTCGGAGAGGATCTGCGGGCTGCCATCGGACGCAAACGCCGAAGCGCCCGGGATTATGCTAAACAGCATAACCGCAGCGAGCAAAATGGCTCCGAACCGCTTTGTCCTTGTGAAGAAGTGTTTCATTGTGCCCCCCTTTTATTGCAAAATAATTACAGATTGGCGTCTGAACCGCATACTCTAAACTTTTCTTGCCGGATATGATAATTTCCGTTTCGAAAACGGCCGCCGCGATCTTTCCCCCAAAGCCGCGACAGAACTCATCATTGAGACATCCGTCAATACAAAATGCCTAGCTTGTGGCAGTTCGGATTCCGGAAGAATCATATCACACTTTACCTGAATTGCAAAGTAGCCGAGTGCAAATATTGAATATATTGAATCCGCTCCCGAAAGCATGTATAATGACTCGTACTCATTTTTACCATATATTACATCAAAGGAGTGAATCAAGCATGGCAATTAAGAACGCTTATCTGAAGTCGGTCTACGAGAAGGTCGCCGCGCGGAACGCGGGCGAGTCTGAGTTCCTCCAAGCGGCGCAGGAGGTGCTGGAGTCGTTGGAGCCTGTTGCGGAACGCCGCCCCGACCTCGTCAAAGCGGGCATCATCGACAGGATCGTCGAGCCGGAGCGGCAGATCATCTTCCGCGTCGCGTGGGTGGACGACAGCGGAAAGGTGCAGGTGAACCGGGGCTTCCGCTTCCAGTTCAACTCCGCGATCGGACCGTATAAAGGCGGTCTGCGGCTGCATCCGTCCGTGAACGCCTCGATCCTGAAATTCCTCGGTTTCGAGCAGGTCTTCAAAAACAGCCTCACCGGCCTGCCGATGGGCGGCGGGAAAGGCGGCAGCGATTTCGACCCTAAGGGCAAATCCGACGCCGAGGTCATGCGCTTTTGCCAGAGCTTCATGACCGAGCTTTCCAAGCACATCGGGCAGTTCACCGACGTCCCCGCGGGCGACATCGGCGTCGGCGGCCGAGAGATCGGCTTCATGTTCGGGCAATACAAGCGCCTCCGAAACGAAGTCACGGGCGTCCTGACCGGCAAGGGCCTCTCCTACGGCGGTTCGCTGATTCGCCCCGAGGCGACCGGCTACGGACTCTGCTATTTTACGGACGAAATGCTAAAGGCAAAGAACGACTCCTTCAAGGGCAAGACCGTTGTGATCTCCGGCTCCGGCAACGTTGCGATCTACGCGACGCAGAAGGCGACGGAGCTTGGCGCGAAGGTCGTCGCGCTGAGCGACTCGAACGGTTATGTGTATGACGAAAAGGGGATCAACCTCGACGTCGTCCGGCAGATCAAAGAGGTGGAGCGCGGCAGGATCAAGGAATATGTCGACCGCGTGCCGGGCTCAAAGTATACCGAGGGCTGCGCGGGCATCTGGAGCATCCCGTGCGGGATCGCGCTGCCTTGCGCGACGCAGAACGAGCTTGACGAAAAAGCGGCGGAGCTGCTCGTAAAGAACGGCGTGAAAGCCGTCGCGGAGGGCGCGAACATGCCGTCCACACCGGAAGCCGTCGACGTGTTCCACAAAAACGGCGTGTCCTTTGGCCCCGCAAAAGCCGCGAACGCGGGCGGCGTCGCCGTCTCCGGGCTTGAGATGAGCCAGAACAGCCTCCGCCTCTCTTGGACGCGCGAGGAAGTGGACGATAGACTGAAAAATATCATGAAGAATATTTATGCAGGCGCGTCCTCCGCGGCAAAGGAATTCGGCTGCGAGGGCAACCTCGTTGCGGGCGCAAACATCGCGGGCTTTTTGAAGGTCGCCGACGCGATGCTCGCGCAGGGGATCGCGTACTGAGCGCAGGCGCGAACGTGAATGTGAGCGTAGGCGTTAGCGCAAGCACAGGCGCGCGGCGGTTCCCTTTTCCGGGGGCCGCCGTTCGCCTTTTTGCGCGGCGGGATCGACTTGATTTTAGGGAATAAGGAATGGCCATAAGCGGGGCGACTACAAGGAGGCTAATATGTCAAAGTTGAAAACCTTTCCGGACGGCGAATTGTTTTGCTTTAGCGGAAAGCCGCCCGTTTACAAGAAGGACGCGACCGAAGCCGCGTTTTTACTCGGCGGGATCGGCACGGGGAATTTTTCGATCGGCGCGCGCGGTGAAATGCGCGACTGGGAGATTTTTAACCACTCCGGAAAAGGCGTAAAGCTCCCCTACGCCTTTTTTGCGATCCGGGGAAAGCCCGAGGGCGGCGCGCCGGTCGCCCGCGTGCTCGAATCCCGGCTCAATCCGCCGTTTCCCTTGTCGCACGGCTTTCCGACATGGCAGGTCGCGGGGCTTCCGCGGCTGGAAACGTCGACGCTGACCGGCAGATACCCCTTCGTTACGGTCGATTTTGAGGATCGGACACTCCCCGTCAAAGTCTCGCTCGAAGCGTTTACACCCTTTGTACCGCTCGATCCCGACGATTCCGGAATCCCGGCGGCAATTTTGCGCTATCGTGTGAAAAATCCCGGCATCGTCCCCTGCGACGTCTCCGTCTGCGCGACGATGCCGAACGCCGTCGGCTTTGACGCCACGAAGCCGGAGAATGAATTTCAAAATTTTAGTATCTCGCGGAACGTCGAGTCCGTCTATCGGGAGGACGGCGGGCTGCGCGGCCTGTACTACACGTCAAAAGACAAGGACGCCCCGTTTTTTGCCGACAATAGCATCGCCGTAACGACGCGGGATTCGTCAGTCTCGGTCAAGGCAAAGTGGCTGGACGGTGGCTGGACCGACGGCGCGCAGGATTTCTGGGATGATTTTTCTGAGGACGGGCGGCTCGAGGACGGGCCGCGCTTTAAACTGCCCGACAGTAAAATCAGTCCGTCCGTCTACAAGGTCGGGTCGATCGCGATCTGTCATAGACTCGCCCCCGGCGAGGAACGCGTTTTTGAATTTGTCATTTCATGGTATATGCCGATCCGCAACAGGGCATGGGATGAACGCGTCCCCGCGTGCGGCGGCTCCGAATGCGGCGGGTCCGATTGCTGCGGTTCCGAATGCGAAGATTCCGAATGTAGCGGTTCCGAATGCTGCGGTTCAGAATGTGATGAGTCTGATTGCCGCGGCTCCGATTGCGGTCCGACCGTCCGCAACTACTATGCGACCCGATTCACCGACGCATTCCACGCCGCGGCCTATCTGTATGAAAATCTGCCGCGCCTCGAGAAGCTGTCGCGCGCTTTTACCGACGCGCTCTACGCGTCGACACTCCCCGATTACGTCATTGACGCGCTGTCCTGCAACATCACCGTCCTGCGGAGCCCGACCTGTTTTCGGATCGAGAACGGCGCCTTTCTGGCTTGGGAGGGCTGTTTTGACTCGTCCGGCTGCTGCAGCGGCACATGCACGCACGTTTGGAACTATGCGCAAACGCTCGCTTTTCTGTTCCCGTCACTCGAGCGCTCTATGCGCCGCGTCGAGTTCGGCTCTGAGATCGACGAGAAAGGCGGCATGGCGTTCCGCACAAACCGGGTCTTCGGCCTCGAACGCTCGGATTTCCTGCCCGCGGCGGACGGTCAGATGGGAGCGATTATACGCCTTTACCGCGAATGGAAGCTGTCGGGCGACGAGACGTTTTTAAAGAATCTGTGGGACGGCGCGAAAGCCGCGATGAATTTCGCGTTTTCCCACTGGGACTCGGACGGGGATTTCGTGTTTGACGCCGAACAGCACAATACCTACGACATTGAGTTTTACGGCCCGAACTCGCTGACAAACTCGATGTTCTACGGCGCGCTGCTTGCGATGGAGCAAATGGCACTGCACCTTGGCGACGCGGAATACGCAAAAAAGGCGCGCGCGGCGTTCGAGGCCGGATCGCGGCGTATGGACGAGCTGCTGTGGGGCGGTGAATACTACATACAAAAGATAAACGACGTCAACCAATATAAGTATCAGTATGGCAGGGGCTGTCTTTCCGACCAGCTGCTCGGCCAGTTTCTTGCCCATGTGACCGGGCTTGGCTATATCCTTCCAAAGGAACACGTTCAATCGGCCATACGCTCCGTTTTTGAATACTGTTTTCTCGACGATTTTTCTGAATTTCCAAGCCTCCAACGCACCTATCTGCTCAACGACGAAAAAGGACTCCTGCTGTGCGCGTGGCCGGACGGCGGACGGCCCCGTCTCCCGATGGTCTACGCGGACGAGGTGTGGACCGGTATTGAGTATCAAGTCGCGTCGCATCTGATTTACGAAGGTTTTGTCGACGAGGGGCTGACGCTTGTGAAAGCGGCGCGGGGCCGGCACGACGGCTATCGGCGGAATCCGTGGAACGAGGTCGAGTGCGGCCACCATTACGCGCGCTCGATGGCCAGCTGGGGGCTGTTGACGGCGTTGTCGGGTTTTGATTGCGATATGCGCGGCGAGCGCGGCAAAATTTCCTTTGAACCGGCGATCCGCGCGGACGATTTTACGACGTTCTGGTCGACCGGTAAGGCGTGGGGGACCTATTCCCAAAAGAAGCGCGCGGACGGCGCGCTGGAAAAAAGCGTCAACGTCCTCTACGGCGAGCCGACGGACTTGGAGACTGTGTGAGCAGGGAGCGAGCGGACTGCGGGTGGCGTATTGTGATTGTATTGTTTTGATATACTGATACAATCGCGGTACGCCCCGATCGCCTGTTCCATTATCGGCACCCCCAATGTTGATTTCCCTATACTCAATAATATAGCGCGTATACGGCGAAATTGCAACGCGCATATGAAATCGAACGGCAATGGAACGCTGATTATTTTCCTTCGCCGAGCAGGCTGCGGAGACGTTCTATCTCAGCGTCCTTGCTTGCAAGCTCTGTCTCTTTTTCCTCAATCACTGCCTCTTTTTCCTCAATCACTGCCTGATCAGCCGCAACCACGGCCTGCCACTTGGCCTCTGCTCGCGCTTCACCTTCGCGCTGTGCATTAAACAGCGCAGACGCTTCATTGCGCCGCGCATCGGAACGCATACGCTCCAACGTCCGAAATTCTGCCGTGGCCGTAACGCTGCGATA
>JAITSR010000225.1 GCA_031287655.1 Clostridiales bacterium | reverse complement strand
AATGAAAGGGGGAATGTGGACCATGCCTATCGAGACGATCGCCGCAGGTCCCGACCAGACGCCGCAAAACCGCGGCGACGGCGGCGCGGCGCACACCGAGGGAGCAAAAAAAGCGAAAGAGTCGGAATCGCCCAATGCCGCCGCACTCGAAACAAGCGTCGCCCTGATGTTTCACAACCTCCGCATCGCGATGGATACGGTCGATTGGAACGCCAATATCTGCGGCGCGCCGGCATGGCGCTATATTTATCACACAATTCATTCGGCCCATAAATGGTTCATCAATCCCGGCAGGCGCTTTGACGAGCCGGAGCCGCCTTTTCACACGCCCAAGCTGGATTGGCCGGACACGCCCGCGGATATTGTGTTGAGCCGTGAAACGCTGTATTCCTACTACGAACAGGTACGAAAAAAGATACTTGATTATGTCGGCACCCTGGACGACGCGCAGTTGAGCGCCCGCCCGGAGGGCTGTGTCGGCACGCGCCTCACCTTGGCCTTGGGTCAATTCCGGCACATGTACGCCCATATAGGCATTTTGAACGGGATTACGATTGCGAACACCGGCCGCTATCCGCGCATCGTCAATGAGAGCGCTTGGCGGGAAGGGGAAGGTCTGGAGGAGCTTTACGATACGGAAGTGCGATAAGGCAGGCGCCCGCGTTTTTTTGGCGCTTGTAAAAGCGGGCGGCAAATGGTACGATCAAAGCAAGCGAGATTCAACAAACAGAGGGCGGCGAACATCGGACATCAGACACAGGGTACGGATTAGGGAGGGTGGTTAAGTGGCGAATATCAGCGAATCGGTTTCACGCACATTTTCAGAATACTATTTGCTTCCGGGGCTCACTTCGGTTGACTGCGTCAAAGAGAATATTGACCTCAGCTGCAGTCTGGGGAAGGCAAGAGACGCTTTGAGCGCGAAAATCAGGCTCAAAATTCCGATCGTATCGGCGATCATGCAATCCGTGTCGGGGGATTCCCTCGCGATCGCCCTTGCGCGGCAAGGCGGGATGTCGTTTATCTATCAGTCGCAGTCGATCGAGTCCCAATGCGAAATGATCCGGAACGTCAAAGCGTATAAAGCGGGTTTTGTCCGCAGCGACTCGAATCTGCGGCCCGACGCGACGATGCGGGAAGCCATTGAATTGACGCGCAAGACCAAGCACAACACGATCGTGATCACGGACGACGGCTCGCCGCACGGTGTGGTCCGCGGAATCCTGACGAGAAAGGATTTTCGCGAATCGCGGATCGACTTGGGGCATACGGTGGCCCAATACATGACGCCGCTCGCGAACGTCCCTGTGATGGAGGAACCGGTCACGATTCAGGAGGCGAACGACAAAATCTGGAACGAAAAGGTCGACTGCGTCGTGATTACGCAAGGCGCGCGCCTGTCCAGCCTCGTGTTTCGGAAGGATTACTATAACCACAAAAAATACAACAACGAGCTTGTCGACCACAGGAAGCGCTATGTCGTCGGCGCGGGGATCAATACGAGGGATTATAAGGAACGCGCCCCGGCGCTGCTGAAAGCCGGAGCGGACGCCCTGTGCATCGACTCGTCGGACGGGCACACGGAGTGGCAAAAAGAGACGATCCGGTATATCAAGGAGAACTGCGCGGGCCTCGGGAGCTGCGGGGACGGCGAAAATGGCGCGGATGGCGGAAGCGGCTCGGACGGCGCGATTGTCGGCGCGGGCAACGTCGTCACGGCGGAGGGCTTCAACTATCTCGCGGACAGCGGCGCGGACTTCATCAAGGTCGGAATGGGCGGCGGCGCGATTTGCATCACGCGGGAACAAAAAGGTGTCGGGCGGGGGCAGGCGACGGCTTTGATGTCCGTTACGGCCGCGCGGGACGAATATTTCCGGAAAACGGGCGTATATATCCCGGTCTGCGCGGACGGCGGGATCGTGCAGGACTATCACATCGCGCTCGCGATCGCAATGGGCGCGGATTTTGTGATGCTCGGCAGGTACTTTGCGCGGTTTGACGAGGCCAACTCCGAAAAAGTGCAGATCGGCGGCAACTACTTCAAAGAGTATTGGGGAGAGGGCAGCTTTCGGGCGAAAAACTGGAACCGCTACCTTGACACCGGCGCTTCCGGGCAGCTGTTTGAAGAAGGCGTCGACGCCTATGTCCCCTACGCGGGGAAGCTCGACGACAATTTGAGCATCACGATTGACAAGATCAAGTCGATCATGATCAACTGCGGCGCGCGCGACACGGTGCAGTTCAGGGAGAACGCCGTCCTTGAACTCATATCGGGGATGTCGTTTGTCGAGGGCGGGGCGCACGACGTCGTCCTCCGGAACAGCTGATAAAATTCAGGCATAGTTCAGGTATATAATACAGACATAGTTCAGACATAGGCGGAATTTTGGCGTCGGCAAAATTTCAGTCAGGGCTTCAGGCAGTCGAGCGGCACGATGTGGACGCCGTCCGCGCGTGTGGCGGCGGCGCCGCCCGTGGCGCAGAGGATCATCAAAAAGCGGGGCGGCGGCATGGACGGACACTCCGCCATCTTCCGCGCAAATTTTATAAGCGAGGCGGCGGCCTCCTCAAAGCGGTGGCTGCCCATTTTCACTTCGACCGCGCCCCATCGGCCGTCGTCAAGCTGTACGATCGCGTCAATTTCCAAGCCGTTATCGGCGCGATAGTGATATACGCCCCCTTGGAGCGCGCCCGCGTAGACGTCCAAGTCCCGTATACACAGGGATTCAAACAAAAGCCCCGCCGTTTCCGGATCGCGCGCAAGCTTGTCCGGCGTCGCAAAAAGTGCCGCCGCCGCAAGAGAGGGGTCCGTAAAATGGCGCTTTGGTGTGGTGCGGATCCGCGTTTTGGAGCGGAGCGTCTGCGGAGACGCCCAAGCGGGCTGTTCTTCCAGTACAAAAATCTGCCGCAGCGCGTTCAGATAAGAATGTACGCTGCGCTCGGACACGTCGGCGTCTTGCGTATGCGCCGAAATATCCGCCCGGAGCATTGAGATATTCGCCGGGGCGGCGACGGTGCGCGCGAGCGATTGCAGCAGCAGCCGAACTTTTTGCGGGTCGCGCGCGACGCCGTCCACGCGGGATATATCGGAAGCCGTGAGCGCGTTGATATAGTCGCGCGCGGCGTCCGTCGCGGCCCGCCGGTCGGAGAGCCTGAGCGTGGAGGGCCAGCCGCCGCGGCAGATCAGCCAGACCGCCTTTTCGTAATTCAGATCAGAAGCCGCGGGCTCAACGGGCTTTCCGTCAAAAAGGTCCCCCAGCGAAACCGAGCCGGAGGAGTCTCCGGATTCAAACAGCGTCATGGAACGCATTTTCAGCCGCGCAAACCGCCCGGTCCCCGTATGGGAGGGAGTGTCGGCGGGGACCGCGGAGCCGGTCAGGATATATAGGCCGGAGCGGGATTCCTCGTCGATCCTGCGCCGCACCCTGTCCCAAATCGACGGCATGTCCTGCCATTCGTCGATCAAACGCGGGAAAGCGCCGTTTAGGACGAGCGAGGGCGCGAGTTGGTACCGCTCCCTGTTCTCCGGCAAATCCATATATACGGATGATTTCGCGTGAAACAGGCCCGTCGTCGTCTTGCCGCACCACTTAGGGCCGGTCAGCAGGATGCCGCCGGTTGAGGCGAGGCGCGCCTTTATTTGCGCGTCTATGATCCTTGGCCTGTAATCCTTGATATTCACGGGTTTCCCCTTCATTGTTTTCCTTAATTATATCGCGTTGCAGACTTTGCGTCAATATCGTTGCAGGCTTTGCAGAGTTTTCGTTGCAGACTTTGCAGAGTTTCCGTTGCAGACTTTGCGTGGCTTCGCCGTTGTAAAATCAATTTCCTATCGCGAAATACCTGACCTGTCGCGTCTGCCCCGACTTGGACAGTTCGCCGCTGTCCACCATTTTTTTCAGAACTACGCCCGCGGCCGTTTGTGACACACCAAGCAACTCCTCCGCCTGCTTACGATTAATCGAGCCGTGTTCGCGGACGTGCCGCAGCACGGAATCTCGCGGCGTCGGGTCGACGCTTGCCGCGATGGCGTTCAAGTTCGGGAGCGTCAGCTTGAATACGTTCGGCGTAACATCAATCTTAGGTTGTTTCGGCGCTAAATTGTACGCTTCAAAAATCTTCAAAATGCCCGTGCCGTAGGCTTCAATCAGCTGCAAGCGGTAGAAAACGGCGGCGAGATTGGCGTTTCGGCATACGGAATAGCCGCTCATAATATCGTCAATCTCGATACCGTTCGTCAAACCGCCCGGCGAAATGAACTCGATGCGGTCGGAATAAATCTTGATGAACACGCTTCCGCTTGTGGCGTATTCGCGGTGAACGACGGCGTTCAAAAGCGCTTCGCGGAGAGCTGACTCAGGGTAATCCCGGCGGTCTATCCGCAGCAGCTTATCAAACGTCGAGCGTGTCTGATTGCGCATATCAAGGTAATCGTAAACGTCGTTGATCTGGCTGAAAAGTGAACCCCCAAACTCGTGACGGTCTTTGAAAATTTGTTGGGTCGTATCCTGAAACACAGCGGCTTTAACGGTGTGAACGCATTGCTCCGACAAGAGCAAACCGAGATTTGTGTAAACTCCGTCTACGCTTACAAAACCGAGAGTTCGCATTTGCGCCGCGCCAAACGGCACGTTTCTCCTGCCAAACTCCGCGGCGGCAGACGTAAAAACTAAACTTTGCTCGACTGAGCGCAATTTCTCGTAACTGTCGCCGTCTGTTTCGCGAATCATCTTGCGAATGGCGGTGTCGGTCGCGGGAACGGAAGCCGCGCCGTGGCGAACGTACACACCAACCGTTTCGCTTTCCCTATAAATCATATTCGCACCTCCAAAACGCTTTCTAACATTCTAACAGATTTGCAGTGTCATGTGAATAGTGAAGTTAGAAATAATTTTCATTGTCCAAAGAAACATGATATATTAAACGCGATGGCGAAAACGGTGAATCATCGCAGGATTATTCCACCGGCAGGAGAAAAGCCGCAAAACAGCAAAAGGACGGGGAAAAGCGATAACGACCCCTTTATGGAGGTGGTTTTGTGACGATAAGGAAGCGCTTGTTTTATTCTAATTTGGTGATGGTGGTTACGCCGCTGCTTGCGTTTATATTCGCAAGTTTTATTTTCGGCGGCGCGCTCCGGGCGACGCTTTTTTCGGAATCCAAGTGGACGGCTGTCACAACCGAACCAATGTTCGCGGTTCAGAAGATTATCGCCGACGCGGATGCAATCTTGCTGACCCAAAGCGCGGACGCGCAAAGGAACTTGGCGGAAAAAATCGCCGCGAACGGGTTTCGCTTGCTGCTCACGCAAGACGGCGAGGTCCTGTTCACGAATATGAGCGACTGGGAGCGATCATTTGTGTCCGAATACTTTGCCTCGGATTCATTTACGACGGAGCAAACGATTTGGAGCAGCACGCTGGGCGGCAATTTTTTGTATTCAAACGCGAAAGCAGGCGCAGCCTCCCTTGTGTTTATCGCGTTCGACGGGAATACGAACGCGCCCTTTGGAATGGCCGGTGAGGCCTCTCCTATTATTGCCACGCTCGTTTTGACGATCGCGACGGTCGTCGCCGCGATTATCTTAATCAGCCTGTTTCTCGCAAATAAAATGGTCAAGAAAATCACCGGCCCGCTCGACAGCCTCTGCGAAGGGGCGGGGCGGGTGGCGGAGGGCAATCTTGACGAGGATATTCATTGCCGCGACGCCGCGGAGTTGGAAAAGGTCTGCGTGTCATTTAACGAAATGCAGCGGCAGCTTCGGGAAAATATAAAGAAAAACAATATGTACGAACAGGATAGAAAGGAAATGCTCGCGGGAATTTCTCACGACCTGCGAACGCCGCTCACGTCCATAAAAAGTTATGTAAAAGGCTTGCAGGATGGCGTGGCCCAAACGCCGGAAAAGCAGCGGGAGTATTTGGAGATTATTGACCGTAAAGCTTCCGATTTGGAAAGTTTGCTTGACAGGTTGTTTCTGTTCTCGAAACTCGAAACCGGAAATATGCCATTTCATTTTCGGTCGATTCCCATACAAAAGTATATTGTTACGCTATTGGATTCGCTTGAAAGCGACCTCAAGAAAAAAGGCGCTACGCTTACCGTCGGCGGAAATTGCTCTCATCTTAAAGCGCGCCTTGATTCCGAACAGATGACGAGAGCGATTGCAAATATATTGGATAACAGCGTAAAATATAATACCGGAAGGCAAATCAATATAACGGTTACTTTGCGTGAGCAAGACGGTAAAATCATGCTTCGTTTGCAAGACAACGGGGTAGGCGTATCGAATCAACAGCTTTCCCGTTTATTTGACAGCTTTTATCGCGGAGATGTTTCACGGAACAATTCTTCGGATGGAAGCGGGCTTGGACTCGCGATTGCGAGAAATATTGTGGACGCACACGGAGGAAGAATAACAGCCGAAAGTTACAACGGCCTGACAATTTTGATTGAGTTACCGATAGAAACGGAGGATGAGTTATGAAAATCGTTCTGATCGCCGAGGATGATGCGGAAATAGCGGCAATCGAAAAGGACTACTTGGAAATAAATGGAATAATGTCTGATGTTGCCGAAGACGGCACTGCTGCGCTTGATATGATCAGGGCAAAACACTATGATTTGCTCCTGCTCGATGTCATGTTGCCTGGCAAAAACGGCTTCGAGTTATGCAAAGAAATCCGGGAATCCTTCGATACGCCTATTTTAATGGTAACGGCAAGAGCGGAATCCGTAGACAAAATCAGGGGGCTTGGATTTGGAGCGGACGATTATATAACAAAGCCGTTTGACCCGTCTGAGTTGGTGGCGCGTGTCAAGTCGCACCTTGCCCGTTATGAACGGTTGACTGCCATAGGCAAGCCAGAAGAAGACCCCGATACAAAATCCGAACCCTCTATCACTGTGGGTGATTTGCGTATTTTGATACAGGGATACAAAGTCTATGTAAAAGGGAGAGAAGTAA
>JAITSR010000336.1 GCA_031287655.1 Clostridiales bacterium | reverse complement strand
GGGGACCGAAACGTCTACGGAAACGGTTGGCACAGCGGACGCGGCGACCACAGGGTCTGCCCCCGCGGCGGCGGAACTGAGCGAACTCGCCGCGGCCCGGCTCGCCCAGAGGACGGCTGCGAGCGCCGCGCCGTCGCTTGAAATCCGCGCGCTGGATCATGGCACACTCGCATTTCGCAGCGATCTGACGGTCAAATCCCTCGGGACCGGGACCGTCGCGAACGTGCTTGTCAAGGAAAACGACTATGTGAAGGAAGGCCAGCTCCTGATTGAATTGACGAACTCGGACACGTCATACGCCTACACGAGGGAGCTGAACGCGCTGAAAATGGAAAGCCTCGAAACACAGCTCGAGGCGACGAGGGAAACGCTCGATTACTATGTGATCTACGCGCCGATCGACGGAATGTTCGTGTCCCAACCGGTCAGCGAAAACGACTATATCGAAATCAATCAGGTCGTATGCACGATCATAGACCCGCAGAGCTTGGAATTTGTGACGGACGTCGACGAGCTCGACATAGACAAGGTGAGTCTCGGGCAGCGGGTGGAGGTTTCGTTTGACGCGCTCTCCGACACGGCGCTGCGCCCGATTACCGGTGAGGTCAAGAAAATCGCGATCGAAGGCGCTTCCTCCGGCGGGGTCACGACATACGGCGTCACTGTCGGGGTCGAAGCCTCCGATCGGATCAAGGCGGGCATGAACGCCGACGGCCTGATCTACATTCAGTCCAAGACGGATGTGATCACAATCCCGGTCGAGGCGGTTACGATCATGGGCGGCGGGAATCGCGCGTTTGTCTATGTAAAAGACGAGGGCGCGGCGGGTGCGGGAGCGGCGGACGGTACGGGCGCGGAAACAGCGGGCGCAGGCGAAGGCGGCGCTCCCGGCACGGACGTGGTGGGTGGGGTCGGCGGCGCTCCCGGTGCAGGCGCGGGCGACGTGAACACCGGCGGCATAAATACGGCCGACGCAACCACAACAGCCGACGCTCCCGGCGTGAACGCGACAGACGAAACGGGCGGCGTTCCCGGCGCTGACGCGGCGACACGGCCGAGCGGGCAGCGCGGTATGCCGCCGCAGGGCTTCGACGCCGCGGACGCATCCGGCAGGCCGAGCCGCCCGTCCGGGGCATGGGCCGGAGCGGGGCGGAATCCCGGCGACCCCGGCGGGATTCCCGGAGCCGCCGCTATGACCACGCCCGCCGCGTCAAGTGAGACCGCGGAAGCAAGCTCGGCCCCGTCAGACGAAACCGCGGAAGCAAGCTCAAGCTCAGCCTCGTCAAGCGAGACCGCGGAAGCAAGCTCGGCCTCGTCAAACGCCGCGGAAACAGGCTCGGCGCCGTTGGACACACCGGCGCCGGCGCCCGCGCTCGCGCCCGCGCCGTCCGACGCCTTCCCGTCGAACGGGACCGGCCAAGTCTTTTCCGGCAGGCGCGGAGTGACCATTGTGGACGGCGCGTCCGGCACAGGGTATTATGAGGGCGCCGTGATCCGGGTCGTCGAGATCGGCATCAGTAATGACTCGTCGATCGAAATCGTGTCGGGGCTTTCCGAAGGCGAAGCCGTCGTGCTTCCCGCCACAATCGGCGCGGCCGCCACAAGCGCCGCGCAGGGCGCCATACCGGCACAGGGCGGCGGGATGGTGCAATTCGCGGCTCCCGCGGGCGGCGCAAACATGGGCGGCGGCAATCGCACGTTCCTCGGCGGCGGTTGATGGGGTAGGTCTTTTACCGGCGAATTTCCAACGGCAATCGTACAGAGCGTACAATTCTATTAGGAATCTATTAGGAAGGCGGCGGCGGCTTGCTGATCGAACTCCACAACATCTTCAAAACCTATAAAATGGGCGAAAACGAAGTCCACGCGCTCAACGACGTGTCCATTAGCATCGAGCGCGGCGAATACGTCGCGGTCGTCGGTCAGTCAGGCTCCGGCAAGTCGACGCTGATGAACATTCTGGGCTGTCTGGACACGCCGACCTCCGGCTCATACGTCTTTAACGGTATGGACGTGAGCAACCTGAGCGACAGTCGGCTCGCGCGCATCCGCAACCTCGAGATCGGCTTCATCTTTCAGGGCTTCAACCTGCTCTTTACGCTGACCGCGCTTGAAAACGTCGAGCTGCCGCTGATCTATCAGGGCGTCGGCGGCGGGGAGAGGCGCAGGCGCGCGGCAAAGGCGCTTGAACTCGTCGGGCTCGGTGACCGGCTCCGGCACAGGCCGTCCGAACTCTCCGGCGGACAGCAGCAACGCGTCGCGGTCGCGCGGGCGCTCGTGACGGATCCGCCGATTATTCTCGCGGACGAGCCGACGGGCAATCTCGACTCGAAATCCGGCGGCGAACTGCTGGAATTTATCGACGAGCTGCACGCGGCGGGCAACACGATCGTGATGATTACGCATGACAGCAACGTCGCGGGGAGGGCGCGGAGGGTCATTCGGATTATGGACGGTCAGGTCATCAGCGATGAGATGTCCATGGGCCCCTCAAACGACCAAGGGCCCCGGCCCCTGGACCCCAAGGAGGACACAGAACCGTGTCCGCAACATGACGATTCTGATATGTGGTACATATAGGAATGAAGCACAGTGAGAATTTCATGCCGTTTTGTGCCTTTCGCAGAAAGGAATGGTCATAAATATGAATCTGATCCAAGCGTTTAAAATGGCGATCAAGAGCATCCGCACAAACAAGGTGCGCTCGCTTCTCACGATGCTCGGCGTGATCATCGGCGTCGGCTCGGTCATCGCCGCGGTCGCCTATGCCGAGGGCAGTACGAAAAATATGACGGACGCGATCCGCGGTCTCGGAATGAACACGATCACCGTCACCGTCATGAGCCGGGGCAGCAACCGCAACGTCACATATGACGACCTGATAGGGCTGATGGACGAGCATCCCGACCTGATCGCGCAGCTCGCCCCGAGCGTCAGCGGCAGCGTCACATCAAAGAACGCCGGGGCGAGCCGTTCCACGTCGGTGATCGGCACGTCCCCGGAATACGCGGAGATCAACAACATCAGCGTGAGCTCGGGCCGGTTCCTGCTGGAGCTCGACACCGAATTGCGCAACAGCGTCGCGGTCGTCGGCAGCACCGTCGTAAACGAGCTGTTCGACGGCGAGGACCCCGTTGGCGGCTACATCAAGCTCAACGGCTGGCGTTTCCGCATTGTCGGCGTCCTGACCGAGACACAGTCCGGGCGGACCGGTGGCTCGGACGACCGCGTAATCCTCCCGATCAGCACCGCACAGCGTCTGACGCGCACGCAGAGCATCGGCAACTTTACGGTGCTCGCGGCTGACGGCAAGGTCGCCGAGGCGATCACGCTTCTTACGGACTTCCTGACCGACGCGCTGCGCGATACGCGTCTGTTCCGTATCATGAATCCCGAGGAAATGCTCTCGACACTCGACGATCTCACGCAGACGCAGATGCTGATGCTCGGCGGGATTGCTTCGATCTCTCTGCTCGTCGGCGGAATCGGCATTATGAACATCATGCTCGTCTCCGTGACCGAACGCACGCGGGAGATCGGCATCCGTAAGGCGATCGGAGCCAAGCGCCGCAGCGTCATGCTGCAATTTCTGATTGAGGCCGTCATTCTGACGGGCATCGGCGGGGTAATCGGCGTCGCGCTCGCCTACGCCGCGATCCGCTTTGTGATCGGGACGATGGTGCCGCCCGTGTACTCTCCGCCGTGGACCATGCTCGCGTTCGGGATCTCGCTCCTGACCGGCGTCCTGTTCGGGGTATTCCCCGCGTGGAAGGCCGCGAGCCTAAATCC
>JAITSR010000189.1 GCA_031287655.1 Clostridiales bacterium | reverse complement strand
GTTTACACGGCTGAATTTGTGGTAAAACAGCAGAGTGATTATTTTTTTCAGTTGTTAAAACAGATTCATGCGTGAAACGGGGTGATAAAGATCGGGCTCAATAACATGGCGGTCCTTGTGACCGGCGCGGATGGCTTCATCGGCTCGCACCTTGTCGAGGCGCTGCACGGAAAATGCGGGAGCGTCACCGCGCTCTGCTGCTATAATTCTTTTAATGACTGGGGCAACCTCGAGGGCCTGCCCGCATCAAAGGCGGAGGATGTCCGCGTCGTGACCGGGGACGTGCGGGACCCGTTTTTATGCGCGTCGATTACGCAGGGCATTGACGTAATCTTCAATCTCGCGGCGTTGATCGCGATCCCGTATTCCTATGTCGCGCCGCAAAGTTATATCGAGACCAATGTGACCGGCGCGTTGAATATCTGTCAGGCGGCCCTCCGCAACGGGGCTTCCCGTGTCGTCCAAATCTCCACGAGCGAAGTGTACGGGACGGCGGAATACGTCCCGATCGACGAGCGGCACCCGCTCAAGCCGCAGTCGCCGTACAGCGCGAGCAAGATCGGCGCCGACAGCATCGCCCTCAGTTTTTGGCACAGCTTTGAACTCCCGGTCACGATCGCCCGCCCGTTCAACACATATGGGCCGCGGCAGTCGGCGAGGGCATTTATCCCGACAATCATCACGCAGATCGCGTCTGGGAAGCGGCGAATCCGCCTTGGCGACCTCACGCCGACCCGGGACCTGAACTTTGTGAAGGACACCTGCGCCGCGTTGATCCGGATTGCCGAGTGCGGCGGCGCGCCCGGGGAGGCCGTCAACATCGGGACGGGGATCGAGACAAGCGTCGGGGACGTTTTTACAAAGATATGCGAAATCATGCGCGCGGACGTCGAGATCGAGCGGGACGAACAGCGGATCAGGCCGCGCGGCAGCGAGGTGTTCCGGCTTCTGTGCGACAATGCGAAGCTCCGCGGCCTCACGGGCTTTGTACCGGCCTATAGCTTGGACGCGGGCCTTGCGGAGACCGTCGAGTGGTTTACCGACCCGGCGAACCGGAAGCGCTATAAATCCGATATATATAATGTGTAGCATGAAAGACGATTGTGAACATGCTGTGTAGCGTGGAAGACGATTGTGAACACGTTGGCCGCTGCCAAGTTACATGAGTGCGCAGAGGAAGGATTGACCGTGGAGCGTTTTATCCCGTTGTCCGTACCGAATCTGAAGGGGAATGAACTGAAGTATGTCACAAAGGCCGTCGAGGACGAGTGGGTTTCGACGGGCGGGGCGTTTATCAGCCGATTTGAGGAGGCCTTCGCGGCATACAGCGGGACGCGACCCACTGAACCGACCGCCGCATCTCCGGTCGCGCCGTCTGCTGTCGACGCCGCGCCGTCCCTCGCCGAGCCGACCGCATTTTTTGCCTGTCAGAGTGGGACTGCCGCGCTGCATCTTGCGCTGCTGGACGCCGGTATCGGCCCGGGGGACCTTGTCTGCGCACCGACGCTGACATTTATCGCCGCGGTCAATCCGATCCGCTATGTCGGCGCGGAGCCGGTTTTTATGGACTGCGACGACAGTCTCTGCATGGATATGGAAAAGCTCGCGGCCTACATGGAAAACGAGTGCGAGCGCCGCGCAGACGGATACGCTTATGATAAAACACTCGCGCGTCCCGTCCGGGCGGTCGTCGTCGTCCATGTATTTGGAAACGCCGCGGACATGGAGCGGCTTTTATCAATCGCGGAAGCGTATCGTCTGATCGTGATCGAAGATGCGACGGAGGCGGTCGGGACGTTTTATTCCGCCGGAAAACTCGCCGGGAAAATGGCCGGGACGATCGGAGACTATGGCGCGTACTCTTTTAACGGCAACAAGATCATCACGACGGGCGGCGGCGGGATGTTTACGGCGCGAAAGGCCGAGCGCGCGCGCCGCATGAAACACCTCTCGACGCAGGCAAAGACCGACGAGGTCTATTACACGCACGACGAAGTGGGATATAACTATCGCATGACAAATTTGCAGGCCGCGGTCGGGCTCGCCCAGCTGGAGCAGCTCGAAGGCTTTATTGAAATCAAGCGCGAAAATTATCAATATTATCGGGAACAGGGCCTCGCGCTGCTGCCGTTTCGCGAGGGGGTCCGCTCGAATTATTGGCTCTACAGCCACATGAGCCGGAACCGAGACGCGCTGATCCGGCGGCTTTCCGAGGCGCGTATCCAGACCCGTCCGGTCTGGGGCCTTTGCCACGAGCAGCGCATGTACGCGCGGAGCAGGGCGTACCGGATCGAAAAGGCGGCATACTATTACGCGCGCATCGTCAATATCCCATGCAGCACGGGTCTTTTGCGGGAGGACGCGCGGCGCGTTGCGGAGGAGATCAGTGCATTTGAGAGCGAACGGCAGGACAGGCTCTGAGGGCGGCGCGATCGCGATGGGCGGTGAGGATTGTGCGGTAGGTCGTGAGGGCGGCGAAATGGGCTGTGCGGTTTGCGGGACGGGCCGTGAGGTTTGCGAAGATTGCGGAGAGGCTTGCAAAGCAGGCCGCGCATCCGATTTGCTCCTGCTTGGCGGGGGCGGGCACTGTCTGTCGGTGCTGGAGGCGATCTACGGCGGCGCGTATCGCAGAGTCGCGATCGTCGATCTGCCCGCGCGTGCCGGGACGGCGGTCCACGGGGTCCCGGTCGTCGGCTGCGACGCCGATCTGCAAGAGCTGAGGCGCGAGTTCGGAAGCGCGTTTGTCTCGCTCGGAAGCGTCGGGAATTGGCGGCGGCGGGAGGAACTTTTCCGACGGGCGGCGGCCTTCGGATACGCGTTTTTACCGATTGTCCATCCGAAGGCGAACGTGAGCCGGTATGCCGCGCTTTCGGAAGGGGTTTTTGTCGGGATGGGCGCTCAGGTCAACGCGGACTGTGCGGTCGGGCTTATGTGTATCGTGAATACGGGGAGCGTCTTAGATCATGAATGTACCCTTTCGCCGTTTGTACACATCGCGCCCGGCGCGGCGCTCTGCGGGCATGTAACAGTTGGTCTCGGAAGCCATGTCGGCGCGGGCAGCGTGGTCAGGCAGAATATCGCGATCGGTGAGAACGTGCTGATCGGGGTCGGCAGTGTCGTGACGCGCGATATTCCGGACAATGTCGTCGCGTATGGCAATCCGTGCCGGGTGATCCGCGGAAAGGAATGGTCATAATCAGATATGAGTCATAAACCGGATCATGTGTTTGTCGTCGCCGAAATGGGCGTAAACCATAATGGGGACCCCGACGTTGCGCGGCGATTGATCGACGCGGCCGCGGCCGCGGGCGTCGACGCCGTCAAGACGCAGATGTTTCAGGCGGAGCGGATCGCGTCCCGCGGCGCGCAAAAAGCCGACTATCAAAAAGCGAAGACCGGCGGCGCCGAAAGCCAGCTCTCCATGCTAAAAGGCCTTGAATTGACGCCTTCGCACTATCGCGCGCTCGCCGGATACGCAAAGACGCGGGGTCTCATCTTTTTTGCGGCTCCGTTTGACCTCGCGAGCATCCAAACGCTGGTCGAGTTGGGCAACCCGATTTTTAAGATTCCCTCCGGCGAGATTACGAATTTGCCTTACCTGATTGAGATTGGTCGTCTGCGCGCGGCGCGCGTGATCCTTTCGACAGGGATGTCCGCGCCGGAGGAAATCACGGCCGCCGTCAGCGTTTTGACCGAACAGGGGCAGGATCCGGCGGACCTGACGCTGCTGCACTGCAACACGCAATATCCGACGCCGTTTGAGGACGCGAATCTGCGTGCGATCCCGGCTCTGCGGGAGATGTTTGACCTGCCCGTCGGGTATTCGGACCACACGCCGGGTATAGAGGCCGCGATCGCGGCCGTGGCTCTGGGCGCGACGGTGATTGAAAAGCATTTTACGCTGGACAGGACACTGCCCGGCCCCGATCATCAGGCGAGCATAGAACCAAACGAGCTTGCCGCGATGACGCGGGCGATCCGGAACATCGAAAAGGCGCTCGGCGACGGCGTCAAGCGCATGACCCGGTCGGAAGCGCCAAACCTCGGCGTCGTGCGCAAGAGTATCGTCGCGGCGCGGGACATCCGAAGGGGGGAGACATTTACGGCGGAAAACCTCACGACAAAGCGCCCGGGCGGCGGCGTCTCCCCGATGCGGTGGTTTGAGGCGCTCGGCCAAAAGGCCAAACGGGACTTCGGGTATGACGAGCTGATTGAGCTCTGAAAGGTACACAAGAGGGACAGAGGGACGTTCGCGTGAAACAGTCCGTTTCGTCGCTATTTGTGACGGAGCGGAGCGACGAAATGGAGTTTTTATGGTTCAAGGCCGGTCGTTTTTGGGAATTATCCCCGCGCGAAGCGGCTCAAAAGGGCTGCCGCACAAAAATATCCGCGACTTTCTCGGAAAACCGCTGCTGGCGTGGACGATCGAGGCCGCGCAAGGCTCAGGTGTCTTGGATGAAATATTCGTTTCAACCGACAGTGAGGAATACGCCGCGATCGCGCGGCGCTATGGGGCGAGCGTCCCGTTCCTCCGTCCGGCGCGGCTTTCCGGGGACGATTCCCCCGCGAGTGAATACCTTGTACAGACAATTCGTGCGTATGAAGCGCTCGGAAAACTCTTTGACTATTTTGTCCTGTTGCAGCCGACAAGCCCGCTCCGCACGGCGGAACACATTGCCTCCGGCGCGCGGACCGTTGTTGAGGAGGACCTGATCTCCGCCGTGGCTTTTAGTGAGTTCCGCGAGGATTTGAGGCTTGTCCATCCGCTGCCAAAGGACCTGAACCTTTCCGCGTTAGCACAGGCCCCGGCCGCGGTATCCCCCTCAGCCGCGGCTTCGGCCCTGCCAAACGATACGCTCCGTCAGAGCGCTGCGACGCTGTATCGGGTCAACGGCCTGCTGTATATCTGCCGCTGCGCGGAGTATCTGGAAACGCGCAGCTTCTATGGGGCGCGCGCAAAGGCGCTGCTGATTGACGGCAAATACGCGGTCGACATTGACGACGAGACGGATTTTTTGTACGCGGAGCTGCTCGCAAAAAAGGAGCGGCGCTTTTTGAGCGCCGATATGCGGGGGAAGGAATGAACTAAAAATGAACAAGGAAAACGACGATCAGACGATGTGCGGTGAGCGCGGCGAGAAAAAATCGGTCTGCGCCGTGACGGGTACGCGCGCGGAATATGGGCTGCTGTCCCCGCTGCTCCGGCGGCTGCGGGACGACCCGGAGCTGGATTTGCGGCTCGTGGTCACCGGGATGCATCTTTGCGCCGAGTTTGGATCCACCTGCGGGGAGATCGAGCAGGATGGCTTTGTGCCGGACGCGCGGCTCGAAACGCTGCTGTCGTCCGATACCGGGACCGGCATGGCAAAGTCCGCCGGGCTCGGCTTGATTTCTTTTGCGGATTACTTTGCCGCGCGCCGCCCGGATATTCTGATCGTGCTCGGCGACCGCTTTGAAATCTTTGCCGCCGCCGCCGCCGCCGCGATGTCGCGCGTCCCGATCGCGCACATCGGCGGAGGCGATACTTCGGAGGGCGCGGTCGACGAGTTTATGCGCCATTCGATCACGAAGATGAGTTACCTCCACTTTGCGAGCAACGGGGAGTCGGCGCGCCGCATCCTCCGGCTCGGCGAATCCCCCGACCGCGTTTTCAACGTCGGCGCGTTAAATGTCGAAAATATCCTGAGCCGAAAGCTGCTTGAACGAAACGAACTGTCCGAAAAACTCGGGATGGACCTTCGGGGGGATTACGCGCTTGTCACGTTCCATCCGGTCACGCAGAGCGGTCCGCAAGACGACGACCCGAACGGCGGCCCGCGGAGCGCGGAACGGCAGGCCGAAGCGCTGGTTCGGGCGGTCGGGTCGTTCCCCGACATGAAATTTCTGTTCACAAAAGCCAACGCGGACAGCGGCGGGCGTGCGGTCAACGCCGTACTGGACCGGATTTCGGCGCAAAATTGCCGCGTCGTATCCTCGCTCGGCGCGCTGAATTATCTTTCCGCGATGAAATACGCAAACGCCGTTATCGGCAACTCGTCCAGCGGCATCTATGAGACGCCGGTGTTCGGCGTCCCGGCGATAGACATCGGGGATCGGCAGAAAGGGCGGACGCGCGCGGGCAACGTCGTTAATTGCAAGGCGGAATCGGACGATATAGTATTAGCGATCAAAAAAGCGCTGTCGCCGGAATTTCGGGAGCAAGCCCAAAAGGCCGACAACCCGTTCGGGGACGGCAAGGCTTCTTCTCTGATTATAAATCATGTCAGGGAGTTCCTGTTTTCAGGCGCGGCGGTGAATTTGGCCAAGAGTTTTTACTCCCCTGAAAACTGACGCGATGGGAGGCGGCCGGAAAAGACATGTTGAACTTTGCGGAAATAGTCCTTAAAAAGGACGCGACGATCATTCAGGCGCTCGTCGCGATTGACCGGGGAAGCTGCAAGACCGCGTTTGTCGCGGATTCTGACGGAAAGCTCGCCGCGGCTGTGACAGACGGCGATATTCGCCGCGCGCTGATTCGGGGCGCGGAGCTTTCGGCGCCGATTGAAGGCGTCGCGAACAGCAGCCCGATATCCGTGAATCAGGACTATCGGTGCGCCCGCGTGCGGGAGTTGATGCAGGCAAACCTGATGAACGCTGTGCCGGTAGTCGACGGGCGCGGCAGAATTATCGACGTCCTGCGGCTGAACTATCTCGTCGTCGAAGCCAACCAAACGCCGGTGGTCATCATGGCGGGCGGTCTTGGCAGGCGGCTGGGCGCGCTTGTTGAGGACATACCAAAACCGATGCTGAAAGTCGCGGGGGAGCCGATCTTACAGCATATCATCGGCAATCTGACCCGATTTGGCTTTGCGAATATCTTTCTTTCGATCAACTATAAATCAAACGTAATTGAAAATTATTTTGGAGACGGCTCGAACTTCGGCTGCAACATTCAGTACATCCGGGAGTCGAAGCGGCTTGGCACGGGGGGCAGCATCAGGCTCTGCGAGGGCTTGATCCGCACTGATTTTCTCGTCATCAACGGCGATATCCTGACAAAGGCCAATCTGATGAAGATGCTGCGCTTTCATGTGGACAACCGCTTCGATATGACGGTCGGTACGGTCAACCACACGGTCAACGTGGATTATGGCGTTTTAGAGGTGGAGGGCGACACGATCCGCGCGC
>JAITSR010000178.1 GCA_031287655.1 Clostridiales bacterium | reverse complement strand
TTTAAGTTGGCCACGCGGGCGCGCACGGAGCGTACGGATTTTGATGCGGTTTTTTGCGCGTCCGGGCGCAGCACACGCGCGAGCGTATCGAGGTCCGCGTCATAGAGCAGCGACCCGTGCGTGCAGAGCCGCCCGCCCCGCGCGTATTGGGCGAGCCCGGACACCTTTTTGCCGTCGACCGTAATATCGTTTCTGCCCTCGCAGCGCGCGGGGACGCCCATCTGATTCAGCACACGCACGATCGGCCCCGCGACGTACTCCCGCTCAAGGCGCTTCGCGTCGTCCTCCCCGATCCGAAACGGTAAAATGACTGTAAAAAGCAGTGTCCCGGGATCGGTAAAAATCGCCCCGCCGCCGCTCGAACGGCGCGTGAGAGACACGCCGAGCCGCTCCGCCTCGGCCAGATCGACCTCCGCCTCCGCGGCCTGATTGACCCCGAGCATGACGCCGGGTTCCGTGCGCCAAAGCAAAAGGACGCGTCCTTCTTTTGAAAAGCGCGTCGTCAGATATTCCTCCGCGGCAAAGTAAAACGCCGCGTCCAATGAATCCGGCGCCGCGTACCACATCGTTTCCATCAGACCTTCGCGGGCTCCGGCCCGGCCGCCGAAGACGCCGAAAACCACGTCCCGGCCTCCGCGCCGTCAAAGATGTCGTAGATCACCGAGGGCGCCGCGCCGTTTGCGAGTACCATGTCGATCCCCGCGGACAGCGCGAGCCTTGCGGCCTCGAGTTTTGTGACCATGCCGCCCGTGCCGCGCGCGCTGCCCACGCCGCCCGCCGCGCGTTCGATCTCCGGCGTGATCTCCGAAATGTGCCTGACAAGCTCCGCCTTAGGGTTCTCCCTCGGGTTTTCGCTGTAAAAGCCGTCCGTGTCCGTAAGGAGGATCAAAAGGTCCGCGCGGATCAGCGTCGCGACGACCGCGGAGAGTGTGTCATTATCCCCAAACGCATTGCTCTGCGGCCGGCTCTCGAGTTCCTCCGTCGAGACCGAGTCGTTTTCATTGACGATCGGGATGATCCCCATTTTCAGCAGCGTCTCAAACGTGTTAATCACGTTTTTGCGCGGGTACTCGTGATCGACGACGTCGCGCGTCAGGAGGATCTGCCCGACGATATGTCCGTATTCGGAAAATGTTTTGCTGTAAAGCTGCATGAGCTCGCACTGCCCGACCGCCGCGATCGCCTGCCGCTCGGCTGTGTTCTGAGGCCGCGCGCCGATTTTCAGCTTGCCCACGCCGACGCCGATCGCTCCGGACGACACGAGCACAACGTCTCTGCCCGTATTGCTGATGTCGGACAGCACGCGTGCGAGCTGGTCGATCCGGTGCAGATTCACCCTGCCGTTCGGATGCGTCAGCGTCGACGTGCCGACCTTAATGACGACGCGCCGCTTCTGTGTCAACGCCTCTCTCCCCATTTTAACCGTCGCTTTCTTTTTAAAACCGCAATTCAGCAGTTGATCCAATACCGGTTCACGATTTTTTTTGTATAGTCTGAAATGACTTGATTTTCGAGGGTCCCGCCATTCTTTTCAATCACGCGCGCGGAAGCCGCGTTTTCGGCGTCGCAGGTCATCAAAACGCGCATGATCCCGATCGCCTTCGCCTTTGCAAGCGTCTGCCGCAAAAGCTCCGTCGCGTTCCCCGCGTTTCGGAGCGAAGGCGGCACGTCATAGCCGATGTGGCCGCCTTCCTTCCGCGATTGCTCGTTCAGGCTGTGGCGCAGACGGCTGACCCCATAGATCGTCATACCGCTCGCGCCGCCCGCGCCGAAGCGGCCGCGCACAAGACCCATACCGCCCGCGCCGCACCCGTCACTGTCGTCGATCATCCAGAATGTCGTGTACGGGACAAGACCTTCCTCGAGGTCGATCCCGAGCGAATATCGGTGGAGCCGCGTCACATAATCCTCATAGTCAAAACCGTCCTTGACGATTTCTTTATAGTATCGCCGGTCGTCGGCGTCCTTATACTCATAGGCCATTTTATAAAAGGCCGTCCGCAGAGCGGCGGACGGCGGGACGATGCGCTTCATTGGGGCCTCACAGGTAAGCGGTACCGTGGAATTTCCGTAAAAAACCCCGGTATCACTTGAATACCGGGGTTGTGGTTATGGCATGTATATTTTCAAAATAGAGCACCCGAACAAAGCCGGGAGGTCATTTCGTTTTTACACACTTCGTTACATAACCTTTGAAACATTGGCGGCCTGCGGCCCCTTTGCGCCGTCAACAACGTCGAATTCGACTTCAGCGCCTTCTTCGAGCGTTTTGAAACCATCCATTGTGATCGCTGAAAAGTGGACAAAGACATCATTGCCCCCATCTCTCTCGATAAAACCAAAACCTTTTTCAGCGTTGAACCATTTTACTCTACCTTTTTCCATTGAAACAAACCCTCCGAAATTAAATCATAATACGCGCTATCAAATGCTTTGCACTTGAACATAGTCAAGTCTATCATTCAAATTTCTTTTTGTCAACATGTTTATCCGCCGATTTTGAGGAAAATTTTTGCTGAAAATTTTTGTCACCCGCCAAAGTCCGCGAGAGCGGCCAAAAGCTGCGCGTCGTCCGCGGCGGGGACGCCGGAGAGTTCGGATGCGGCGTAAGACGACGGCGACTCGATCAGCAGGTCCGGTTCGATCCCCGTCCCTTGGATGCTCAGACCCGACGGCGTGAAGTAGCGGGACCGCGTATATTTGAGGCCGGCGCCGTCACGCAGCTTCTGCACGGCTTGCACAAGCCCCTTGCCAAACGTCTTTGTCCCGACGAGCCGGGCGGCCCCGTGGTCCTTGAGCGCCCCCGCGAGGATCTCCGACGCGCTCGCGCTGTCGCCGTTGACCAACACGCGGATCGGCAGGTCGAGCTTTTGGGCGTCGGACCTGCGATACTCACGCCTTCCGGCCCTGTCCTCCGTGTAGACGATCACGCCTTCCCCGACGAGGCGGTCCGCGATCTTGACCGTCTCGTCATAGCTGCCGCCCGGATTGCCGCGCACGTCGATCACAAGGCCCCGAATGTCCTGCTCGAGCAGCTGATCGAGCTGGCGGTTAAAGTATTCTGACGCGGAATTGTCAAACATCACAAGCCGGATATAGCCAAACGGCCCCCCTTCCGCTTCTACGGTTTTTGAGAGGATGTTCTCCGTTTTGATCTCGCGCCGCTCGATCTCCAGCTCGAGGGTTCGCGCCTCCGCGGGGCGGAAGAAGCCGATCCGCACCTTGGCGCCGGACTCGCCTTTAATCAGGTCGATCACGCGGTTTTCATCCGCGATTTCTCCGACGTCCAAACCGTCCACGCTCACGATCTCGTCGTCCCGCAACACGCCCGCCTCGTCCGCGGGGGAGCCCTCAAACACATCCGTGACGCGCAGGCGGCCGTTTTCACCGGGCGTCACATAAACGCCGATGCCAAAAAAACTGCCCGCCGAGTGCTCTGTGAACTTTTGCATTTCTTCCTTTGTATAATAGGTCGTATACACGTCGCCGACGGACTGCGCCATTCCGGCGGCCGCATATTCAATCATTTTGTCCTCGTCGACGGGTTCGTAAAAATCCCCGCTCAAAGAGTTCCAAACCTGTTGGAGCTTCTGCACGCTCGCCGCGATCCGGCCGCCCCCGCCAAATTCGACCGCCCTGCCAAAATGCAGCAATCCCAAAGAGCGCAGGACGACAATCAGTATGAGCGCGGTCAGGAGCGAGGTCGATACGGCGCACCATACGAGCGTGCGCGTAACCTCGCGCGCCATATCGCGTGGAAAGCCGCGCGGCGGGTCAGGCGGGTCAGAAGGGTAGGCCGACGGTTCCGGCGTGTGTGCCTGCGGCTCCGGCGGGCAGCTCACCGGTTCCGGCGTGCGCGTCGGCGACTCCTGAGAGTGGGCCGACGGTTCCGGCGTGCGCGTCGGCGATTCAAGCTGATCGCGTTCTTCGTTGTCCATGATTATGACCATTCCTTTCTGCGAAAGGCAAAAAACGACATGAAACTTCACTATGCCGCTTCCAATATGAACCCCATGCCGGAATGGTCATGGGGGAGTGATGAGAGGGAGGAGGGGTAAGGCCGCGGCCGCCTATTGAAAATAGTTCAGCGGTTGGACCGGCGACCCGGTTTTTCGGACCTCAAAGTGCAGATGCGGTCCGGTCGACACGCCGGTGCTGCCGACCTTTGCAATGACCGCCCCGGCCTTGACCTTCTGCCCGGCCTTCACCAGCAGCTTGCTGCAATGCCCGTACAGCGTTGTGATCCCGCCGCCGTGATCGATTACGACCGTGTTCCCATAACCGCTCTGCACCCCGGCGATAATCACCGTCCCGTCCTTTGCGGCTTGGATCCCCGTACCCGTCGGGGCGGGGAGGTCGATCCCGGTGTGCGACTTTACGGTCTTTGTCACCGGATGGACGCGCGTCCCAAATGTCGACGAGAGCGTCGTATAACCCGGCAGCGGCCAGTGCATTTCCCCGTCGCGGCTCTTTGGCGCGGCTGCGGCTTCGGTCGCGGCTTCGGTTGCGGTCGGGGATTTTGCTTCGGCCGCGGTCGATCCGGTCTTTGCGTCTGTCGAATCGGATTGTGCGGTCGCAGTCTCTGCCGCAGCCCTCTGCGCGGAGGCCCGCTCCGCGGCAGCCTTTTCCGCCGCCGCTTTTTCCGCCGCGGCCTTCGCGGCAGCGGCCGCCGCCGCGGCTTCCGCCTCCGCCTTTTTTGTGAGCTCCCGAATTTCACTCTCGAGCTTTTTAGACTGCTCCTCCAACTCGCCCT
>JAITSR010000135.1 GCA_031287655.1 Clostridiales bacterium | reverse complement strand
TTTCCAAAAGTGTCAAAACTCCGACACCACCTGACGCGCCAAACAATTCGTGCCACGGGCGGTGTTTTTGTATGATCTGAATCACTCCCTGCCTAGCGCGGGCTTCGTCGTCTGCAATGATGATACGCATAACGTCCCCCTAAAAGAAAGTGTTGATAAGTTCTTTTTGATTTTACACTAAAACAGGCAAAAATGCAGTATCTTTAACAACATATGCGAATTGTCCTCTATTATGCATATTATCCACTTTGCGTACACGATTTTTTTGTATACAATGTGAATATTATTAGGATTGTTCGCGGGCAGGTAATGACCGTGAAACTGGGGATAAGTTTAGGCGTTGGACGAGGGGGTGGTTGTGTTGACCACTGGCGGCAAGAAAAATTCCGCGTCTCTTTTGCACAAATTGACGCAGACCCTTTCCTATAACTGGCAGCTGTGGGCGCTGCTGCTTCCGGCTCTGATATGGCTTGCGGTGTTCATGTACGCGCCGATGTATGGGGTAACGATCGCTTTTAAGGACTACAATTCCAAACTGGGGATTTTGGGAAGCCCTTTTGCCGGGCTGAAATATTTCCGGCAGTTCTTTTCCACGAACATCTTCTATATTACCCTCCGCAATACGCTTATCGTCAGCGGCCAACAGCTCGCGTTCGGATTCCCTGTCCCGATCCTGTTTGCGCTGCTGTTGAACCAGCTGCGCTTCGCGCGCTTCCGAAAAGTGGTGCAGACCATTTCATACGCGCCATACTTTATTTCCAATGTCGTTGTCGTGTCCATTCTGGCCGTTGTGATGTCCCCGAGCGGTTTTGTCAACGGGTTTATCCAGTCCACGGGCAAGGCTGCGGTGCTGTTTATGACGCGGCCGGAATACTTTCGGCCCCTGTATGTCGGCTCGGGAATCTGGCAGTCAATGGGCTTTAACGCGATCATTTACCTCGCGGCTTTGGCGGGGGTGCCTCCCGATCTGCATGAGGCGGCGATCGTGGACGGAGCTTCAAAGATTAAACGTATCATTCACATTGATCTGCCGACGATCGCGCCGACGATTATCATTATGCTGATTCTGGCGATTGGCAACCTCATGTCCGTCGGTTATGAAAAGGCGTTTTTGATGCAGAGCGGCATGAACACCTCGGTTTCGGAAATTGTCTCCACATATGTCTACAAGGCGGGGCTTGTGAACGCCCAATACAGCTTTGCGACGGCGGTAGGGCTTTTCAATTCCGTAATCAACCTGATTCTGCTGTCGGCGGCAAACATTGTGTCGCGGAAGACCGCCGATTTTGGTTTGTTTTAGCATATCGTGAAACGCAAAAGAGGGGGGCGCTGATGAAAAATAATGCAAAACCGAAGCGGGCGGCGGCGGCGGATCCGATTTTTGACATTGTTGACGCCCTCATTATGGCGGTCGTCTGCGTCGTGATCGCATACCCGCTGTATTATGTGCTTGTCGCATCATTTACAGAACCGCACATCGTGACCAGCGGCAAGTTTCTGCTGTATCCGGAGCAGTTTTACGCGGGGGGCTATCAGCGGATTTTAAAGTATCCGCCGATATGGAGCGGGTATCGCAATACGGTTCTGTACACAGTCGTCGGGACAGTGATTTCGCTGTGCGTGACGATTCCCGCCGCCTATTCCCTTTCCCGCAGGGACATGGCGGGCAGGCGGTTTTTGATGTTCCTGTTTACGCTTACAATGTTCTTTTCAGGCGGTCTGATCCCATTGTATATGCTGATCAGGGGCATTGGTATTTATGGTTCGCTTTGGTCGGTGACGCTGCCAACCGCCGTGTCGGTGTGGAACTTGATTATCTGCCGCACTTTTTTTGAGACATCGCTCCCATTCGAACTATACGAGGCGGCTGAGCTGGACGGCTGTTCCAATTTCGGGTTTTTCTTCAGGGTTGCCCTGCCGCTGTCGTCTACGGTCGTCGCGGTCATGATCCTCTTTTATTCCACCGCCCAGTGGAACATGTTTATGAACGCGTTGATGTTTTTGTCCGATTCGGACAAAATGCCGCTGCAAGTAATCCTGCGCAACCTGATCCTGATCAATCAGGTCAATCAACTTTCAACGGATATGACCGCTGTGGCGGAACAGCAAAAACTCGCGGATCAGCTCAAATTTGGCATCATTGTCGTGGCTGCCCTTCCGCTGTTATGCGTATACCCGTTCATTCAGAAATATTTTGCGAGAGGGATTATGATCGGATCAATCAAAGGGTAAAGTGTGGGTGTACTTTTCCACCGCGGGAAAAGTACCAAAAGCGCGCCGGGGGTTTCGAATTCCCCCGGACCCCTAAACGCCCAGGGGCTTCGGCCCCTGGACCCCAAGGATAAAATAGGAGGAAGGCGTGAAACCGCGCCGTAAAAAAAGGAGGATGCACATGGAAAGGCAAGTGAAAAAAGATTTGAAAAAGCGGATGGAAAAGGGCTTAAAAACAGTTGTACCTCTGTTGTTGGTCTGCGTGCTGCTGTTCACCGCGGGATGCTCGGGGGGCGCCGCGCAGACGACGACCCAAGCAGCCGCTGCGCAGACAGATGCGACGACAACTGCCGCCGGAGCGGATGCGGCCGCAACGCAAGCGACCACACAAGCGACGGTCGGCGGCGAGCAGTCCGGAGGGGGAACGGCAGAGAATCTGTTTCTCCTTGACGGTACCATGCCTATGGTAAAGGATCCCGCCAATACGCCGCACATGAAAATGTTGATGGTCTGCAGCGCACAGGTTGTCGTCGACCCGAACGACTTTGTGCAGACACAAAAATTGAATACGGACACCGGTCTCGTATTCGACTGGATTCGGATTCCCGAGGAGGGGCAGACGGAAAAGCTGAACCTGATGATTGCGAGCCGCGACCTCCCGGACGTGTTTTGGAACGGCGTATCCGAATCCATGGTCGTCCAGTACATGGATCAGGATGTGTTTTTGCCAACGGAGGATCTGACGGAAAAATACATGCCGAGGTTGACGGCGGTGTATCAGGAGGCCCCTCAGTACCTCGGTCAGGCCACCGCCCCGGACGGTCACCGCTACGGTTTTCCTTATATTGAGGAAATGTATGACCTCGTGCTGTCCCCCGGGCCTTATATGATTAACCAGACGTGGCTGGACAAAGTCGGCAAGCAGATGCCCACCACCGTTGAGGAATACACGGATGTCCTGCGGGCGTTCAAGGCTGCCGGGGATCTGAACGGCAACGGCGAGGCTGATGAATATGCCCTCGCGTTTGGGCTGAATTGCTACGGTGGTTGGGGCTCTTATGAGGCGTTTCAAATTTTCACGGGCGCCTTTGGGGAAGCCGATGTCTATTCCCGTAATAACGCGTTTGACCACACCGCTGCGATTGACGGCAAAATCGTCTATACCGCAATGGACGATTCGGTCAAAGAGACCGCCAAGTATTTCCACATGCTCGAGTCGGAAGGCCTGATCGATCCGCTCACCTATTCGCCGCATCCGAGCGGTTTGGGCAACGCGCTCTATCGGGACACGCTAAAAGGCGATGTGGCCGTTTATGGCAGTTTTCCGGAATGGGCGCCGGTCAATGATCTGATTAACAGGGATGTTTACAATGAATACGCCGTGATGCCCCGTCTGACCGGGCCGAACGGCAAGATCGGGGAACGCGGCAACTATACCGAGATGCACTCCGCCACAGGCTGCGCCGTCACGACTGTATGCCCTTATCCGGAGGCGGTCGCCGTGTGGGTGGACTATCTCTTTGAGCCTGAGATCGCGGCGACAACGAATCACGGGCCGCTCGGCATCAACTATATCAAGACGCCGGAAGGCCGCCTTGCGTTCAATCTGAAAGAGGATGGCGTCACATTCAATTTGTTACCGGAATATGACAACTATGCCACCCAACGCGTCAATGTGACACCTGTCCGCGGTTCCACCGCGATCCTGAACCGCTACTATGACGAGTTTTTGGACTATAACTACGACGCCGTAGATATCCGCGCCTTGCAGCTGCAGAGCGGAAAAGAAGAAATCATGAAAGACTTTGAAGATCGTTGGTACCCCGTTTTGATGATGCAAATTGAGGAGCAGGCCACGATTTCTCAAATTAAGCCGCAGTTGGACAATATCGTCAACTCTTACAAAATGCAATGGATTCTGGATGGTGGCGTAGACGAGACATGGGATCAGTACAAAAGCGAGCTGGAAGCTGCCGGCGTAAAGCAATACACGGACACGCTGCAAGGGGCGTATGACCGGTATGTGGCGGCTATGGGATAGGCGATCCGAAAGTGAAACACAAAAATAAACGATTGGGAAAGAAAGGCAGGGGAATTGGTTATGTTTGTAGGAATCGCACACGCCGCATTTAAGGTAACGGATATGAAGGCATCGCTGCATTTTTATTGCGATATCGCGGGGATGAAGCACGCCTTTAATCTGAAGGACAAGGACGGCAAGCCTTGGATTGAGTATTTGAGTTTTGGGGGCGGGCAGTTCGTAGAGCTTTTCTACGGCGCGGAGTATACCGCGGAGCCCGCCTATGACGGGAAGCGAATCGGCTACCACCACTACTGTTTTGAAACAAAGGATATGACCGGGCTGGCCAAGCGCCTGTTCGCCGAAGGGCTGATTCAGAAGGAAACAATTGATTTCGGTGTGGATGGGAACCGCAGTTGTTGGGCTCATGACCCGGATGGCAATGCGGTCGAGTTTATTCAGTATTATCCCGAGTCCCCTTTGGTCAAAGACCCGCCATGCTCCGGCAGAGTTTCGCCCGGGGCGGGGATCGCGCATATTGCCCTTCGGTCGAAGGATTGGAGCAAGGCTCTGGCATTTTATCGCGATCTGTTGGGTTTCCAATTGCAATGGACGTTGGAGCGGGACGGGAAACCGGTGATTTATTACCTGCTCGTAAGGCCTGGCCAGATCATTGAACTGTATGACGGCTCTACGGAAACGCTGCCCCCGGATCAAAAACGCGCGGGTTTTTCCCATGTTTGCATTGAGGTGGACGATATCAACGCGGCCGCGGCGTATATCGAAGGGAAGGGCGTGAAGCTGGATTCCCCGCCAAAACGGGGAGTTGACATGAATTATCAGGCATGGGTAACCGACCCCGACGGCAACAGGATTGAACTTATGCAGATCGACCCGGAATCGCCTCATGCGAAGGCGGACGCAAAAGCGTGATGAAAACAACAGATCAGCCCCAAGAGCTGTAGACTCAACAATCCCAGTCGGCGCCAAGGGGGCAGTATATGCGAAAAGAAGTGACAATCCTGCTTGTGGGGGTCGGCGGTTTTGGCGCGTCGTATGTAAAAGCGCTGTTTGACGGCGCGCGCGGGGCCGCGTCCCGGCCCTATCGGGTGGTCGGCGCCGTGGAGGTGGACCCCGCGGCGTGCGAGTCGGTCAGAACGTACAATGTGCCGGTTTACAGCTCCGTCGAGCGCTTTTACGCGTCGCACAAGGCGGACCTCGCGGTACTCTCGACGCCGATCTACCTGCACTACGAACAGACAAAAATCTGCGTCGAAAACGGCAGTGACGTTTTGTGCGAAAAGCCCCTGTGTACGTCCGTTGCGGAGGCTTTTGCGATGAAACGGCTGTCGGAGAGCAGCGGGCGCGTGATTTCGCTCGGTTACCAAATGTCATTTTCGCGGGTGACGCGCGCGCTGAAGGCGGACATCGCGGCAGGGCTGTTCGGCGCGCCGGTGTTGTTCAAGACCTTTGTCTTTTATCCGCGGACGGAGGCGTACTACGCCCGGAACCGCTGGGCCGGGATGAAATTTGCGCCGGACGGGCGGCTCGTGCTGGACAGCCCGCTGCACAACGCGGTCGCGCACCATCTGAACAATATGCTCTTTCTGTTGGGAAAGGCGCCTTCCGCCGCCGCTATGCCAAAGACGGTTCAGGCGGAGCTCTACCGCGGGTATCCGAATATCACAAATTATGACACCGTTGCGTTCCGCGCGGAGACGGAGGGCGGCGTCCCCGTGTTGTTTTA
>JAITSR010000056.1 GCA_031287655.1 Clostridiales bacterium | reverse complement strand
CTTCATCACATTGCCGAGCTGACCCGTGAGCTCGAGTTTGCCCGTACCGGGCATCACGTTGACCTCGACCGAAAGCGTCTCCCCGCCGACCGGCGTCCACGCAAGGCCGCGCGCAATGCCGGTCTCGCTCGCCCCGGCGGCTTTTTCATAGCGGAATTTGTGAACGCCGAGCATCCGCGGCACCGCCGCCGGCGTGATCCGGACGAGCGTCTGCCCCCCGCCCGTGAGAAGGCGCACCGACTTGCGGCAGAGCGACGCGATCTCGCGCTCCAGCGTCCGCACGCCGGACTCCCGCGTGTAGTAGTTGATCAGGTCGCGCACGCCCCGCTCGTCAAAGCGGATTTCGCGTTTTGTCGCGCCATGCTCCGTGAGCTGCTTGGGGATCAGGAAGTCGAGCGCGATCCGCACCTTTTCCTCCTCGGTGTAGCCGGATATCTGTATGATCTCCATACGGTCGTAGAGCGGCCTCGGGATCGTGTCCGCGCTGTTCGCGGTCGTCATGAACATCACGTCGGAGAGGTCGAAAGGCAGCTCCATATAGTGGTCACGAAACGCGAAGTTCTGCTCCGAGTCAAGCACCTCAAGCATTGCGGACGCCGGGTCCCCGCGGAAGTCGCTGCTCATCTTGTCGATCTCGTCGAGCAGGATCAGCGGGTTCTTTGTGCCGGCCTGCTTTAGCGCGGCGATGATCCGGCCCGGGATCGCCCCGATGTACGTGCGCCTGTGCCCTCTGATCTCCGCCTCGTCCCGCACGCCGCCGAGCGACATCCGCACATATTTACGGTTCAGCGCGCGCGCGACGGATTTTGCGATTGAGGTCTTGCCGACGCCGGGCGGACCGATCAGGCAGAGGATCGGGCCTTTCAGCGAATCCTTATACATGCGCACCGCGAGGTACTCCAATATCCGCTCCTTGACCTTTTCGAGCCCGTAGTGGTCTTCTGCGAGAATCCGCTCCGCGGCCGAGATGTCGCGCGACTCCTCGGTCTTTTCCGTCCACGGCAGGTCGATGAGCCAGTCCAGATAGTTGCGCACAACCGTCGTCTCCGCAAAACCGGGCATCATCTTGGAAAGGCGGTCGAGCTCTTTTTCCGCTTTTTGCGCGACTTCCTCCGGCAGATTTTTGGCCGCGAGCTTTTCGCGGTATTCCTCGACCTCCGCCACGAGCCCTTCGCGCTCGCCGAGCTCGCCAGAGATCACCTTTAGCTGCTCTCGCAGATAGTATTCCCGCTGCGACTTGTCCACCTGCCTGCGCACCTTCGCGCCGATTTCGCGCTCGATCGTCAGCACCTCGATCTCCCGCGTCAGAATCCGCAGCAGCGCCTCAAGACGCGCGACGGGCTGGAAAATCTCAAGGAGCTCCTGCTTGCGCTCGGTTTTCAAGAAAAGATTCGCCGCGATTACGTCGGTGAGCTGGCCGGGGTCCTCAATCGCAATGACGTTCATGATCGAATCCGGCGATATTTTGCCGTTCAGTTTCACATATTCCTCAAAGACCGCAAAGACCTGTCGGCGGAGCGCCTCGATTTGCACGCCGTTCTTGGGCAGATTCGGGCGACCGTTCGTCTCACCCCTCTCGACGACCTCCGCCCGGAAAAACGGAATCTGTTCGAGATAGACCAGCGCCTCGCCCCGCATGATACCCTCGATGCGGACCCGGATCGCGTCCGGCGAAATGCGGACAAGCTGCTTCACCCGCGCGATCGTACCGACCTGATAGAGACCGTTCGGGTCCGGGTCGTCGTCCCGAGCATCCCTCTGCGTCACGAGCAGCGCCCGCTGATCGCCCATCATCGCGGCTTCCAGCGCCTTGACGGAAATCTCGCGGCCAACGTCGAAGTGCAGCTCCATGTATGGGAACACCGTCAGGCCGCGGAGCGGCAAGACCGGCATGATTTGTCTTTTTTCATTTTTTTTGGTACCCGCCATGAGGTTCTCCTAACATTTCTTTTTTTACATCCTGTGCGTTTACTATAATATATGTATGATCATTTCGCAAGCGTCGACACGAGCGTAAACACGAGCACGACGCCGATGACGATCGAGAGCGCCGCAAGCGCGATCATGCCGACGCCGCGAATGTCCGTCGTAAAAGAGGGCTTCGGGATGACCGCGTTTCGGGCCCGGAACGTATCGACAATCAATTTCAGGTTTTTTTCGCTGTCCGAGAGCTGCGCGTTCGTGTAGAGGTACGCGTAATTTTTGAACACGACGCGGAACTCCTTGGGCGTAAAGCCCGTAAAGAAGGTCACGACCGCGTTATTCCACTCGGTGTAGTTCGGCCCGTTGAACACGTCGTTGCGGAACGCCCATTTGATGAAATTGCAGCTCTCGCCCCGGTTTTTGTGTTCGTTCAGGTATGAAAAAATGTCGTCGAACGCGACTGTCGCAGCCGCGGCAGCGGCGTCCGCCCCTTTCGCTCCGGCGCCCGCGCCCGCGGCCGCGCCGCCCGCAGGCGGCCTTTTTCCCCTCCCCGCCGCGCCGCCCGCGGGTACGGGAGCGGGCTCGGAAAAGATCGCGACGATCCTGTCATAATTTTCCTGCGCGATCCGGCCCGACAAAATGCGCAAAATGATGTCCCGTGAACGCGAAAACGCGTGCTGCCCTTGGTCGCGGAGGGCTTTTAGCGATTTTTCCGCGACATAGCGCATTTCCGAACACAAAAAACCCTTGAGCGCCTCAAGCGTTTTGTACTTTTCCTCGTTCTTTAGCGCGTCCGTGTCGATTTTGAGCGCCTGAAGGCTCTCATAGGTGATGCTGTCGCCTGTCAGGGAGTCCAGCACGAGCCGGTCAACGGTCTCCAGCAGCGAGTGTACAAAGTCGAAGATCAGCCGCTTGTCCTCTTTTGCGCCGACGTTTCGCAGCAAAAACTCCATGCGGCTGTGAAAGCGCGCGCCGTCGCCGACCTTGTCCTTTGAGGCCGCAAAGGCCTTGCGCAGCTTTGAACTAAACGCGTCGCCGACATCCTTGTCTTTTAGGACGGCGGGGTTGTTCGCCCACCAGAACTCGATCTCGTCAATGAGCTTTTGCAGCGTGCCGCAGTTTTCCAAGCGCGTGACCACATAGTGAAAGACCACGCCGTCCAACAGGCTGCCATACGTCTCCGTCAACTGCGACTGGAGCTTGCGGAACAGACGCGGCGCGCCCATCGCGAGTGTGAAAAAATCGTTGATGTATCCGACCCGGTCCGCGACGCGCGCCGCCGCGACGGTCTCCGCGCATAAGCCGACGACGCGGGAGTCCGTTTCGTTCTCCTTTGCGTTCTCGGCATATTGGACAAACGACGCGAGCAGCGGCGGCTCCGGAAAATAGGCGGAGGACTCCCCGGATGCGGAACCGCCGCCGGAGGCCGGCGATGTTGAATTTGAAGCGGGCGCGGACGCGGCGGCGGAAGCGGCCGGAGCGCCCGCGGCGGCGCCCTGCCGGTCCCGCACCTCCATGTCAAGCGCCTTTGAGAACACTTCCTTTAACACCGGAGTGAGCGCGGCGTTTCGCCGCTTTACGCTCTCGGCGAGCGCGGTCAGCACGAACTGCCTATGGCCGCGGTAAACCGCTTCGGCGACGCCCCCGCCCCCCTTGATGTCCCAAAAAGCCGCGAGCGCGTCGAGCGTCTCCGGATTTGCAATGCCCGGCCCCGACGCCGCGTTCATGAACTCGTAAAAAGGCTTCCGGTCGCGCTTCCGGCCCTCCCACGCGGAGGTCAGATAAATCGAAGCGAGCTCCGCGCGGCGGTTTTCGTCCGGCTTCCAGAATGTGTTGCTCACAAAGTCAAACACGAAGCCGCCGAGCGAGCCGGTCGAAAGGTACGATTTATATTCCCGCTCCAAAAAATAGATGTTGACGCCCGGCAGCGCCGTCTCGCGCTTGACGTAGGTCGCATAGCCCAGCCGCCTGCGGTAGGGGTACGGCAGCGCCGCGATCAAAAACTTCAGCAGGAGCCGCGACACGTCATGCAGCTGCCCGGCTTTGACGTTCGGGATGATATAAAGACTCTTTGACGTCCGGATCGCCTCCATTACGGCGAACAGGAGCGTGCGGAACACGGATTCGTTGACGCCGCATTTTAAGAGCGCCGCGTCGCCGTCGTCCACGCGGCAGCGCTCCGTGTCAAAGTGGAACGCCGCGAGCTCCGGCAGATTCGTCGTGAGCGGGTCCGCACACTCCTCCTTAAAATCGATCACATAGGGCAGATTCTGAAAAATCGGGACCAGCCCCGCCGCGTTCTGCGCCGGAACGATGAAGTTGTGCGTAAAGAAGGCCCGGCCCTCCGGATCACGCGGCCGCGCGTAGACCGTACGCCCCAGCACGAGCTCGCCGGAGGCCGTCCAGTAGCAGACCGAGCTTACCGGATACAACTCCTTGTTGCCCGCCACATAGCCCGTTTGCAAGCCGGGCGGCTCATAAAAGCAATGCTCGTGCAACACGGACAGGATAAAATCGTCGCTTACGCCCTTCGACTTCGCGATCGTATCCATGCCCGGGTCCTGCCTGAAAAGGCCTTTTTCCGATTCGGCGTAGAAATGCTGCTTAATCACTGTGATGACGACCTTTCCGCCTTCGGAACTGTTCAACAATAACTTGCTATGATCTCGCAGTCCCCTTGAGATTTTATGAGTTTCCGGCGTCCGCAGCGCCGTTTATTTTTTCCCGGCGAGTACGGCCTCGGCAAACTGTTCCCCAAACGCGACGCAGGCCGCGAGTTCCTCCCGCGTCGGCGCGTACTGCACCCTGAGCGGCTCCTGTGCGACCTCGACGCCCGCCTCTTTGAGCGCGGCGGCGATCAGCTTAGGGGCCTCCCCGCTCCAGCCGTAGCTCCCGAACGCCGCGCCGAGCTTGCCGCGGAGCTTGTGCCCCTTCACGTCGTCGAGCAGCCCCGCCATCGAGCGGTGCATCGTGTTGTTGATCGTGCTGCTGCCGAGGATCATACCCTTCGCGCGGAACAGATCGGTCAATAGATCGCTCATATCCGTATCCGCCGTGTGATACAGCCTATAGGGTACGCCCCTGTTGAAAAGCCCCTGCGCGATCGCCTCCGCCATCTGCGGCGTCGCCTGATAAAAGCAGTCGTAAGCCACGACGACCGAACCATCCGAATAGTTCTTCGCCCACTCGGCGTATTGTCTGACGATCTGCTGCGGGTCCTTGCGCCACAGAACGCCGTGGCTCGGCGCGATCACCTCGATCGGCAGATTCAGCGCGGCGACCTCCTCCACCTTCTTTTCGATCAGCCGCGTATAGGGCGCGAGGATATTCGCAAAGTATTTGAGCGCTTCCTGATACAGCTCGGCGCGGTCGACCTCGTCGTTAAAAAAAGCGGACGTGCAGTAATGCTGACCGAACGCGTCGTTTGAGAACAGCACATTCGGGCCCTTCACAAAGGTCATCATGCTCTCGGGCCAGTGGATCAGCCGCATTTCAACGAATACGAGCTCGTATTTGCCGATGCTGACCGTGTCGCCGGTTTTGACGGGCTGAAAATTCCAGCCGTCGTTGTGGAAGTATTTTTTGATGATGTCGACGCCGGTCTTTGTGCAGTAGATCGGCGTGTCGGGCCTAAGGCCCGCCTCGAACAGCCGCCCGAGCGAGCCGCAGTGGTCGGGTTCGACGTGATTGATCACGATCGCGCCGATGTTTTTGATACCGACCTCGGCCTCGATGTCCTTGGCATACCCCTCCTGAAAGGGGTCCCAGACCGTGTCGACAAGGACGCTCCGCTCGTCCTTAATCAGATAGGAATTATACGTCGAGCCCCTGTGCGTCGAAAGCTCCCGCCCGT
>JAITSR010000042.1 GCA_031287655.1 Clostridiales bacterium | reverse complement strand
GTCGCGATGATCGTGTTGCGGTACGCGACAAGCACTCCGCCGCCGCCTGAACGGAACAGAAACGCGTATGCCTGGGTCGAAAATTCCTGCGGCCAGAACTGGTAGCCGTTTAACACCAGCGCCTGCTCCTGCGTCAGCGAGGCCGCGACGATGATCCAGAGCGGCACGATCGTACAGGCGCACGCGAGGATAAAGATCAGGTGCAAAAATACGTTCGCGACTGGCGAGATCTGGTTCTGCTCTTTGTATTTTGTCTGAATCGGCGCTTCCGGCAGAAGCGTCGGCGCGGTCAGTTCCGCTGCGTTTGTCGCCATGATAACCTCCGTATGTTCAAATCATTGCGTTGCCCCATATGCCCGAATTGTTTTACGTCAGAACATCGCCATGTCCGGCTCGACCTTGCGGACGATCGCGTTCGTCGTGAGCACGAGCACGAAGGCGATCACCGACTGGAAGAACGCGGCGGCGGCCGGGAGTCCGAGCGGCTGGCCCGTCCGCATCGCGGTGTAGACATATACGTCGATCGTCAGCGTCGCGTTTCTGACCGCGCCCGCGCCGTTTGGCAGCGAATAGAACATATCAAAGTCGCCGTTCAAAATACGCCCGACCGCGAGGATCGTGAGCAGCACGATCGTTGGCACAAGCAGCGGGAACGTGATGAATTTGAACTGCTTCCACTTGCCCGCGCCGTCGATCGCGGCGGCCTCGTAGAGCTGTTGGTCAAAGCCCGTGAGCGTCGCAAGATAGATGATCGAACTGTAGCCCGCGTAGCGCCAGATGTTCGCGAGCGGCAGGAGTATCGGCCAGACCGCGGTCGTCGTGTAAAAACTGACCGGCTCCATGCCCATGCCCTTGAGCAGCTGGTTGACCAGCCCGTTTTGGGAGATGAACGCGTAGAGGACATAGGTGATCACGATCCATGAGAGGAAGTAGGGCAGAAAGAGGACCGTATGGTAGATTTTTGCGGCGAAGCGCTGGCGCAGCTCGTTGATCCCGATCGCGACGCTCACGCCGAAAATCACGCTGAGCGCCATAAAGAGGATGTTGTACAGGATCGTGTTGCGCAAAAAGATCGCGGAATCCGGGGATCGGAAGATATAATTGAAGTTGCTCAGCCCGACCCAGTCGTTGTTTATCAACGAATAGATGAACGGGTTTTGGATAAAAGCGTCCGCGGGCGGCATGATCAGCCGGTAGTTCTTGAACGCGAGGATGATCGCGGGGAGCGGAAGATAGGCAAAGACGATCAGAAATACGAGCCCCGGCAGCAGCATTAAAAAATACGCCCCGTGCCGCCGAAAGTCGTCCATCCGCCAGCCTTTACGCCTTTTTACCGCCGCGCCGCCCTCCGCAACCGCCGGGGGAGTCTGCGCCGGGGACTCCGAAGCTGCCGAGAACGCGGCCGCCGACGGAGCCTGAACCGATGTTGCCGTGCTGCTGCTTATCGTCGCCATAATTATGACCATTCCTTTCTGCGAAAGGCACAAAACGGAATGAAACATCCGTGCCTTTCACCTATCATCACCCATGCCGAAATGGTCATGGGGGAGTGATGAGGGGGATTCCCCTTCATCTTCTTTGAAGGAAGGGGGAATCGGGGGGAACCATAGGGTTCCACTCGAAAGTTTGAAAGTCACGCCCAGCGCCGATGACTTTTAAACTTCACATCCTTTTTGGCCGGATCCGCCGCCACGCCTTTCCGGCCTGAATTCATTTGCTTTTATATATTTCGGCAATTATACTTCACAAATTCACATTCCGATTATACTTCTTCCCCAAACAGCTTGTCAATATCATCTTCAATAAATTGCATAAAAGGATTCATTTGATTTCGCCAATTCTTGTGGGATCGGTTGCCGCGCCGCTTGACACGGGGATACCCGCTATGATAGGTTGTAAGGGCGGAACCGGCCAAAAACCGGCGCTGTAATCGCCTATAGTGTGTGAAAGGCACAGCGAAAGTTGCATGCCGTTTATGTGCCTTTCGCAGAAAGGAATGGTCATATGTTTGATTTTCAAAGCTGTACGATCGGCGTCGCGCCGACGCGCCGGGACGTGTTCCGGAGCAACCGGAAGGACGAGATTATGAAAAAGGTCACGGAGCTCGCGGAGCGGTATCATGTGCGGCTCGTGACGATCGAGGGCATCGCGCCGGACGGCCTGCTCGTGTCGAACGACGATGTCGAGAAGGTCGCGCGGCATTTCATTCACGGCGGCGTCGACGCGGTCTTTGTGCCGCACGCGAACTTCGGGCAGGAGGAAGCGGTCGCAAAGCTCGCAAAGCGCGTAAATAAGCCCGTTCTGCTCTGGGGCCCGCGCGATCCCGCGCCGATCGGTCTTGTCAATCAGGTCGAGGACCGCCCGTTTGACGTCCAGTGCGGCCTTTTCGCGACGGGCAAGGCGCTCTTGAGCTACGGCGCGGCCTTTACCTATATTGAAAACTGCGGCATCGACTCCCCGACGCTCGAACAAGGCTTTTCGGACTTCGCGCGGACGGTCTGCGCGGCGCGCGCGTTTCGCAAGGCGCGGGTCGGGCAGCTCAGCGTCCGACCGCGGCAGTTCCTGACGGTCAAATACAATGAGAGCGAGCTTTTGGAACGCTTTGGTATAGAGGTCGTCCCGATCATGGAGTCCGACGTTGCCGACGAGATCAACAAGGTGCTCGAGGGCGGCGGGGGCGGCGCGGACGAGATTGCGCAAAAGCTCGAAACATGGGGCAGGTCGGTGGACCTTTCGGCGCTCGACGCCGAGACGCAAAAAAAGCTCGCGGCCTCGGCGGTCGGGATCCGGCGGCTCGCAGAGTCGCATGGCTGCACGGTCCTCGCGGGCGAGTGCTGGAAGATGCTGCGCGCGGCGTTCGGCCTTTCAGCGTGTTTCCTGTGGGGCGCGCTGACGGACGAGGGGATGCCCGTGACCTGTGAGACGGACGTGCTCGGCGCGATCGGCACGGGTATGATGTTCGGCGCGACGCGCGGGGAGACGCGTCCGTTCTTTGCGGACATCACGGTCCGCCACCCGACGAATGACAACGCGGAGCTCCTGTGGCACTGCGGCCCGTTCCCGTATTCGCTCGCAAAGCCCGCCGCGGGCGGCGCGGGCAAGCTGCCGCCGGTCGTCGACTGCAAGGGGCAGTGGGAGATTCGCGGCGGCGACATCACGCTGCTCCGCATGGGCGCGCTCAACGGCAAGTATACGATGTTCGCCGACGAGGTCAAAAGTACCGAAGGGCCCAAGACAAACGGCACCTATGTGTGGGTTGAGACCGGCAACTGGCCCAAGTGGGAGCGCAAATTTGTCACGGGGCCGTACATTCATCATGTGACCGGCGCGCACGGTAAGTACCGCGCGGTGATCCACGAGGCGCTCAAATACGTCGGCGGGGGGATCGAGCCGGATTTTGTGGAGACAACCTAAAAAGGAATGGTCAACGAAATGACAAATCAATCAAACAACAACGCGGTCGGCGCGGCTGGCGCAGTCGACGCGCCGGTCGTCGGCGGGTCCGTTGTGGTCGACATTGTCGGGCTGGGCACGCCCGTGATGGATCAGCTCGTCAACCTGCCGCAGATACCGAGGGAGGAAGGGGCCGTGCGCGCGCATGAGGTCTTTCATCAGGGCGGCGGGAACGCCGCGTCCGCGATGGCGGCGGCGGCGCGGCTCGGCGCGCGGGCCGGGATGCTCGCGAAAATTGGCGGCGATGCGACCGGAGACTTTATCATAAAGGATTTCCGGTTCAACGGCGTCGACACCTCGCGCATCCTGCGCGGCGGGCCGGAGACGTCGAGCGCGTACAGCATCGCGATCTCAGAGGTCGAACGCGGCACGCGCACCTTCATCATTCGCGCTGGGAACATCGGGCGAATGGAGCCCGAGGAAGTCCCGTTCGACTACATCGCGTCCGCAAAAGTGCTGCACCTTGAAGCGAGCGGGGACCCCGCGTCGCTCGCGGCCGCGCGGTTCGCGCGTGAGCATGGCGTGCTCGTGTCGATCGACGCGGGCTACTATTCAAAAGAGTCCGAGGCGCTGCTGCCGTATGTGGACGTCTTTATCGCGTCGGAGTTCTATTATAACGACATGTTTCCGGGCGCGGGAACCTCGCCGGAAGAATACCGGAAAAATATGGAGCGCGTCCGCGCGATCGGACCCTCCGTCGTGTGGGTGACGCTCGGCGCGCGGGGCTGCGTCGGTCTTGTGGACGGCAAATACTGCGAGGTCCCGACCTTCCCCGTCACGGTCCGGGATACGACGGGCGCGGGCGACGTCTTTCACGGCGCGTACCTCGCGATCATGCTCGAGGGCCTGCCGCACGAGGAATGTGCGCGCCACGCGAGCGCGGTCTCCTCGATCAAGTGTACCTATGTCGGCGGACGGACGGGACTGCCCGACCGCGCGATGCTCGCCCGCTTTTTGGAGAGCGGCGAGCTGCCGACGGCGGCGCTTGAGGAGCGGCTGCTCTACTACCGCAGGAGTTTTCTCGCCTCCGGCGACTGATCAAACGGAGACAGGAGCAGATGCAAAAGAGCGGCCGGACATTGTCCGGCCGCTCTTTTGCATCTGCTCCCATACCGAAATGGTCTTGGGAGAGTGGTGCGTTCACCCTTCGCTGCTCGCCTTTGCCTGCGGGGATTTCGGGCTGATCGTCATCAACTCGATCTTATTGCCGTCCGGGTCATGCGTCCACGCCTGCGTGTTGAAGTCCGCGCCGACCTTCGCGTCCGAGTCGATCGGAGCGCCCTTTCCGCGAAGCTCGGCGACCGTCTCCGCGACGTCCTGACATTCAATGCACATGTGCATCTGCGCCGCCGATTGATTTGTCAGGTTGTACGCCTTTGTCGCGCCGGGATAGAGCTCAAGGAATGTGCCGTCGCTCACGCGCAGGTAATACAGCCACGGTTTGCCGTCCCGGTCGAGCGTATGCGAGAGCGCAAAGCCCAATATGTCGCGGTAATAGTGCAGCGAGGCCTCGATGTCGCTCACATGGTACGCCATGTGCGCAATGCCGGTGTAGCCCTTCTTTGTGAAGTCATAGGGCGCTTTGTTGGCCTTCATATGAGGCCCTTCCGGTCCGTATTGGACGAACTCGAGCGCGTTGCCGTCGGGGTCGTGAATCCAGAGGCTGATCGTGTCGTCGTCGCTCTTTTTCAGGTCGGGGGACTTGATCAGACCTTTTGCAAAAAAGCGTTTCGCAAGTTCCGGCATAAGGTCCGCGCCGACCGACACGCACCAGTGATGATAACCGATCGCGCCGCCCTCATACGCCGGCGTGCGTTTTTCTCCGCCGTAAAAGAGCTCCAAAAACGCGTTGTTACAGATTTTCAGGTACTCGATCCACGGCTTGCCCTCGGAGTTTTTCAGATCGAACGCCTTCGTGAAACCCACTGTCCCGCAATAGAAGTCTATTGCCTTGTCCATGTCGGACACCTTGATTGCGTTGTGCGCGACTCCCAAAATCATGTCATCCACCTCCCAGAATTTTTGGCTCTGCGCCATTTGAACGTTTCGGTTTTCTTTCGTGTTCCGCGTTCATTATATCACTTGTGTCAATCCCCGGCGGCTCTGTAACATCGGCTTCGCGGCTCCGCGGCGCCTGACCTGTTACAAAAAGAGCACAAGGTTCAGAATCTCTTAAAAGCCTTAAAAAGCAGTGGCTTAATCCGCTTGGATTCACAGAATCCGCGTACTGCCTCGTGGGTATTGAGTAAAAAGATTGAGTAAAATTGAGTAAATCATCTTCATTACTCAATCGGATTTACTCAATCCTAACTAATCAAAAAATAATTTCAAAAACCCCTTGACAGCTCAAAATACGACGCGTTATAATAGTTGCGTGATGATTCAATTGTTCAACTGTTTGGAGGTGAATCCATGGCGATACAGAATATAGAGCTCGATCGCTGCGACTGCGATTCCATTCACGAGGAAGTGGTCGCGGAGGTCAGGGGAAAAATGCCCGAAGAAGCCGCTTTAATGGACTTGGCCGACTTGTTTAAGGTGTTCAGCGACTCTACCCGCGTGAGGATACTCTGCGCCCTGCAATACTCGGAGATGTGCGTCTGCGACATCGCCGTGCTGCTCGGCATGACGAAATCGGCGATTTCCCATCAACTGCGCCAACTCCGGCAGACGCGGCTTGTCAAAAACCGCAAGGACGGCAAAGTGGTGTATTATTCGCT
>JAITSR010000412.1 GCA_031287655.1 Clostridiales bacterium | reverse complement strand
TAACATTTCTCCTTTGTATTTCTAAGCTCCCTGTACCGACTGTCCTTTGTATCTCCGGGCGTCCGGCGCCGCCGTATCCACGGCTCTTTCGGGCTCTCGGCGCCGCCATGCCCTTTGGTCCGCCGATGTCCACGGCACAAAATATGGTGCCGTAAGAACACGAATCCCAGTATAGTCCACAAGATATATGATTTCAAGGCCGATCATGGACAGGTCGCAAAATTCACATTCTTGTCTTATTTTTGTCTTGCAATTGTAACATTTCCGTAATGATATGGGCCTTTTGTTGCCCGTCCGCGGGATTTGTAGTAAAATTTCCAAAGAACACTCTGAAACGAGGGCAGCGCATGGAACATCTGAAGGCAGTCGTCGAGCGGGTCACATTTGCGAACGAGGAAAACGGTTTTTCCGTCGTGAAGGTGAAGTCCGCCGGTATCCCGGAGCTCGTGACGGTCGTCGGCACATTCGCCGGGATCAACGCGGGCGCGTCCGCCGAGTTTTTTGGCGAGTGGACCGTCGACGCAAAGTATGGCAAGCAGTTCTCGGCCTCGTCCTATCAGGAGACCATGCCCGCGACGCTCACGGGGATTGAAAAATACCTCGGAAGCGGCTTGATCAAAGGCGTCGGCCCGGTCAACGCGCGCCGGATCGTGCGGCATTTCCGCGAAAAGACGCTCGCCGTGATCGAGGACGCGCCGCACAGATTGTCCGAAGTGCCGGGCATCGGGGAAAAGCGCGTCGAGATGATCACAAAGGCGTGGCAGGAGCACCGGGAGATCAAAAACGTCATGCTGTTCTTGCAGGACCACGGCGTCTCGACGGCCTACGCGACAAAAATTTTCCGCACTTACGGCGACAGGAGCATCCAGACCGTAAAGGAGAACCCGTATCGGCTCGCGGACGACATCTGGGGGATCGGCTTTGTCACGGCGGACAAAATCGCCCAAAAGCTCGGTTTCCCGGCGGACTCGATCCTGCGCTACCGGGCGGGGCTCGTATATGTGCTGAATAAATTTTCCGACGACGGTCACTGCTTCGCGTTCGCGGACGCGCTGCTGGAGCGGGCGCAAAAAATCCTCGAGGCCGATCCCGATCGCATTTTGACCGCGCAGGCCGAGCTGGTCCGCGAGGGAAAGCTGATCGCCGAGGGCGGAGACAAGCTCTATCTGCCGCCGTTTTATCACAGCGAGGCCGGGGCCGCGCGGCAGATCGCGGCGATCGCGGGCGGGCGGGCGACGTCGGCGCAGACGGAGCCGCCGCAGCGACTTTTTCAATTGGAGCTGCCCGAACCGGAGGGCGCCGCAGCCGCGGCCGAAGCCGCCCTCACATCGCGGCTGGAAAAGATCGACGCCGTGATCCGCCAGACGGAGACCGCGACGGGCGTCCGCTACGACGAGATTCAAAAGGACGCCGTCCGCTCCGCGCTCACGAGCCGCTTTATGGTGCTGACGGGCGGCCCCGGCACGGGCAAGACGACGACGACGACCGCGATCATCAACGCGTGCGAGCGGCTCGGCGCAAAGGTGCTGCTCGCCGCCCCGACGGGCCGGGCCGCGAAGCGTCTGGCGGAGACGACAAAGCGCGAGGCCAAGACGATTCACAGGCTGCTGGAACTAAAACCGCCGGACGGCTACAAGCGCAATCAGGAGAACCCGCTGCCCTGCGACGTCCTGATTATCGACGAGGCCTCGATGCTCGACATCATGCTGACAAACAGCCTGCTAAAGGCCGTGCGTCCCGGCGCTTCCGTGATCTTCGTCGGAGACGTGGACCAACTCCCGTCCGTCGGGCCGGGCAGCGTGCTGCGCGACATCATCCGCTCCAAGGCCGTGCGCACGGTTGAGCTCCGGCGCATCTTCCGGCAGGCGCAGAGCAGCGACATCATCAAAAACGCGCACAGGGTGAACGCCGGTGAATTTCCGTCGATCCGCAACGGCAGCCGGACGGACTTCTTCTTTGTGGAAAAGGACGAGCCCGCCGAGGCCGCAAAGACGATCTTGGAGCTCTGCAAGTCGCGCCTCCCAAGCTACTACCATGTGGACCCGGTCGAGGACATTCAGGTGCTCTGCCCGATGACGCGCGGCGAGACCGGGACGTCGCAGCTGAACGCGGCGCTCCAAAGTCTCCTGAACGAAAACCGCGAGACGATCCATTACGGCGCGGCGCTCTATAAGCTCGGCGACAAGGTCATGCAGATTCGCAACAACTACGACAAGAACGTCTTTAACGGCGACATCGGCCGAATCGCCTCGATCGACACGGAGGACCGCACAGCCGTGATCCGTTTTGACGGCGCGGACGTCGAATACGACGTGACGGAGCTCGACGAGGTTACGCTCGCCTACGCGGTCACGGTACACAAGAGTCAGGGCAGCGAATACCCGATCGTCGTATGCCCCGTCACGACGCAGCACTTCATGATGCTGCAAAAGAACCTGATCTACACGGCGATCACGCGGGCAAAGAAGGTGCTCGTGCTCGTCGGCTCAAAAAAGGCGCTCGCGATCGCGGTACACAACCAAAAAAGCACGGAGCGCAACACACAGCTCGCGCAAAAGCTCCGCGAACAGGTCGGCCTTTAGTCAGGTTTTATGCAATTTTTTGCGTTTATTACGATGGATATAACGATAGATGCTTGACGATAGCGTTATATCCTGCTAATATAATCGTATTGATAAATAAATCGTGAGGTGATACTATGGCTACTACAAAATCAAACGTGAACGTCAAGATTGACACGAACGTCAAGGAACTTGCATCGCAGCTTTTAGCGAGTATGGGAATAGACCAGACAACAGCGATTGATATGTTCTTC
>JAITSR010000357.1 GCA_031287655.1 Clostridiales bacterium | reverse complement strand
CAGCTCCGCGAGCCGCGAGGCCGCGCGCGCGCCGCCGTCCCCATCCAAAAGACCCACGCAGCCGCCGATCGCGAACAGGTTTCCGCCGCGCGCGACGAAATGCTCGATCGCCTCCGCCTGCCCTTCCGTAACGACGGCGAGCTCCGGCAAAATCAAAAGGTCGATTTGCTCCGTCTGCTCCGCGATGTCCTCCGCGTTGATCGGCAGAAACGGAATCCCCGCGCGTGTCAGCGCCATATTGAGGCCGCGCCAAGAACGCTCCAAGCGCTCGCTCGCCCTGCCCGCCCCGTACCACTCGACGTTCGCCTGACTCCAGAGCACGCCGACGTTCGCGACCGGGCGGCGATCGTACAGATATTTTTCGTGTTTTTTATGCCATTGCATGACGGGCTCGCAAATCTCGAAGATACGCCGGTCCTCCTGCGCGCCGCCGACGATATGCCACCACGGCGTGATCCCGCCCGCAAAGCCCTCGTACATCCAAAGCTGCGTCTCAAGCGGCGGCATCGCGGCCCTGCGGAAGGTCAGCGGACCCCGGACATAATTTGCCATGCTCTCGGGGATCACGACGTCCCAGCCCGCGAGCTGATGGAGCAGCTGGCCGTTCAGGCTGTTCTGCTCAAAGCCGTTGCCGTCCCGCCCCTGATGGTCGACCATCATGATTTTTGAGCGCTTTGCGACCTCGCGCAAATCACAGAAACTCGCGTGCCCGCTGACAAAGTTCGCGTTCACCATACCGAGCCACAGGCAATCCTCGCCGCCGCGCTCCCGCGTCACACGGTTGAACAGGTCCCAGTTGTCCATGCGGCAGCGATAGCTCCACGAAATCCAGCGGCGGTATACGGGGTCCCCGTAATCCGCCTTCTCCGGCAAATCCGTCCCCGCAAAGGCGCGAAACGACCGCTTGCAATTGTCGCAATAGCAGATCGACGTACGCGGAATACCGGTCCAGCTGTTGTCCGTGAAGCCGTCCGGATGGTAACGGTCGACGATCTCGGTGAGCACTTCCGGAATGAACTCCTTATAATACCCGCTGTTCAGGCAGCTTTGGTACCGGCCCTGCACGATATAGGGCGAACCGTCCTTCTTGCGCGCGAACCACTCGGGACGCTCACGGTACAGTTCCCCGATCGCGCGGTTGATGTCCATGCGCGCGAGAATCGCAAGCCCGGCGTCCCGCCCGGCCTTGACGAAATCCCCAAAGAAGTCCCGCTCCCCGAGCTTTTCGGCGCGGTAGTGCATCGGGAATTTTGAGGGGTAAAAAGCGACGATCCCGCCCGCGTTCACGATAATCGCCTGCGTGTCCGTCCTGCGCCAAAAATCCCGCCAACACGCAAGGTCGGCGTCAATCGGATCGATCTCCGTCAGGTTCGTCTGCCCGTATCGCCGGAGTTTTTCATACCATTTTTTCATCATAAGCTCCATTTTCCATCATACCCTTTTATTTTACATAGCGTGTGTGGATCGCATTCAGATCGACGCGATGCTCTGTATCCTCAACGATCGCGACATTTGCGCGCACCCGGTCCGCCGTGCGCATTCCGAGCAGGGCGACGTCGACGAGCGGGTTGGACAGGACAAGCTGAATCAGCGCGGGCGTATAGTCGAATGTATTTGCCGGATTGACTTCCTGAATCCAGCGCTGAAAGATACCGGAGGTCGCCGTGCGCATGACGGCGACACCGAGCCCCTGTTTCTCCGCGTCGTACAGGCTGCCGCTCTCCCAACTCGGGTCGTAGGGATGCTGGAACATCAGGTTATACTCGATTTGCATAACGTCAAAGCGCCCGCTGCGAATAAAGCGATACAGCGCCGGATTCTGACACTCGATCGTAAAGCCGATGTACCGCACAAGCCCTTCGCGCTTCGCCTTTTCAAGTTCTTCGGCCATCCCGTTTGCTCCCAGCATTTCATCGCACAGCTCATCCGAATAATTTGTGCCGTGGATTTGGATCAGATCAATCCTGTCCCGCCGCAGATTTTTTAAGCTGCGCTCCAAAGAGGCGCGCGTTTTCGCGGCGTCTCCCGCGGAAACCTTCGTCGCAAGAAAGATATCATCCTCCGGGATTCCTTGCAGCGCCTCGCCAAAAATCCGCTCGCTGACGCCGTCGCCGTAGGCGGCTGCCGTGTCAAAATAGGTTACGCCCAGCTGATGAGCGGTTTGCAGCGCTTCAATCAGCGTCTCTTTGCTCTTTTGGTCCTCCGGGTCAAACTCGCGCATGTAGTGCTTGAGTCCGGCGACCGTCCCGCCGTAACCGAGCCGGCTGACCTTGCGGCCCGTCTTTCCCAGTGTCGTGTATTCCATTTTTCGCCACTCCCTTCCGTTCTCATGTTTGTTCGGAAACTCCGAATACATTCTCCCTCTATTTTACCCCTTTACCGCGCCCGCGCGTTTGCACATAAAAAAGGCTCAATTACGATCATGGTCACGCTTTTTACCGGCAAATCAAAGGCCAGCCGGGCTTTGCGATCGGTAAGAATGACGTCCTGCGGCGGGCAGGCAAACTCAAGCCCGTCCCGCGCCTTTATCGCCGCGTACCGCCCCTCCGCCGGGAAATCCGGCCTGCCCTGCCGCACCCACTCCGCGCAGGCGTTGGAGTGATCCTTATCAATAAGGTATCGCGTGACTCTGCAAGGCCCTTCAAACGGCAGGTTCTCCGCGTTAAATTCGATATTGTACACGCCGTCCCGGTCCCAAGTGTCCTCGTGGCAATAAATAAACGCCTCTACGGAATTTGTACCCGTTAAGGTAGCCCAGCCGTTTATTTCCGCGCCCTCCCCCGCTCCCCAGTCGTCTTTGTAGCCGAGCGGGTCAAGCCCCCTTGAGGAGGTCAGGCTCACAAGCTGACCGCCGAGCTTTGCGTACAGCCGGAACACATTCATCACGGCTTTGTCGATCCCCTGCGTGCTAAAAGTCCGCGTGCCCTCAAAACAGCGCTCGCCCTCGAACATAAAGGCCCATGCGAGCGGGCGAATGTCCATTTTCATTTCGACGGCTATATCACGGATATTTTTATAGGCGGAGGCCACATAGGATGCGTAATACTCCGTGTTGCGAAAGTCAAAAGCGGGGTTGTCGAACCGTCCCCCCGCCGCCCAGCCGTCCGGGTCGGCCTCCGATATAACGCACTCCAAATCGCCGTAACCACATTCCTTGATGATCCCCGCGCATATTTTCACCTGATTGAGCAGGCTTTTCACCGACGGCGTCTTTTCGAGGGCCTTACTCGTGGTAAAGGCGTAGCCGCCGCCCTTTGCGTGGAAGCTGGTAAAATCCACCCTTGTGCCGGTTTCCCCGGTTTTGTGATTTTTCCCGGTTTTTGTGTGTACAAGAAAATCCCGCAGATAATTCGCGGCGGCGGCATTTTGCGACCTTGCCCCGGTGGTGGCCGGGCCGCCGAACCGCAGAGACGGCAGGACGCCGTGGACGGCGGCCTCGGTGTAATCGTACAGCTTGCAAAATTCCTCATGCGTGCCGCTCCAATAGAATATGTCCGGCTCGTTCCACAGCTCAAAATACCATGATTCCAGTTCAGCCCTGCCATAGCGCGAGAGAAGGTGTTCTATGAGCGCGCGGATCAGATCGTACCATTTGCCGTAATCCTTGGGCGGACGGTTCCAGCCTATGCGCTTGTATTCACTGTAGAGGCTGTGGGCCGTCGTCCGCACATCGCTCATATCAACCATATCCAGCGGCATAAAGCCGATTTCAAAAAAGGGTTTGCAGTTGTTCGCAAGCCATATGTCGCACATCCTGTCAATCACTGCAAAGCTGTAAACGGGATTGCCGTTTTCATCCTCGGTATAGGCGTTCGTGGAGCCCCATTTATAGGCGCCGTGGCAGGGGCCTGTACACAGCATGTGATGGGCGCGCATGTAATAGGGTTTTTCCAGTTTGCCGAATTTTTCAATCAGCGCCATGCCGCCCGGCGAGTGTGTGTAATTGCACTCGTCATAGCCGATGTAATTCCAGTTGTGCGCAAGCGTTCCCGTCCATTTCCC
>JAITSR010000350.1 GCA_031287655.1 Clostridiales bacterium | reverse complement strand
CGCGCCGAGTTTGCGGCCATGCTGCGGCGGCTGGATGACGCGGACGCGCTTTCGGCTTTGGGCTAACTAGGATAACCACTTTCGGAGGGGACGCCACACTCGGCGTCCCCTCCGATTTCATATCTACCATCAATACGCAAGGCAAATTTACAGTTCAGGCAGTGCGATTTCCACTTCTTTGCCCGCCTGTGACGAGCGGTAGATTCCGTCTACGATCGCCTGATTATACACGGATTGAATCGTGGGAATGGGCGCGGGGCCGTTTGTTCGGATGGCATTGCAAAACGCCTGCACCTTGGAGAAGAAGCGATCATCCGAAGGTTTGCGCAGGGGGATCGACGTCTCGCACAGCTGGCCTTTTATATCACTATACAGGAACATGGGACCGATCGTGCCGTCCCACGCGCCGCCCCAGCCTGTACCCACGCCGGCCGGTGTGATTTTAAGTCCGGCGTCCGTGCCAAAGAACATGGTATCCCCCATGGAATCCATATGCATAGCCCACGACATGCGGAAATCCAATGCGATATCGCCTTCCAGCCGGATGAGCGCCACGGAAAAATCATCCACGTCAAATTTGTCCGCGCCCGCAAAATATTTCGGATTCGTGCCAAAACGATTGGATGCGTAGGCGGATACGGTCAGCGGCTTGGGATAACCGATGGCGGACAGCACCATGTCCAGCGAGTAGCAGCCGATATCTGCGAGCGCGCCCACACCGGCGTATTTTTTTTGTACAAACGTGCCGCTGGGGATGCCGCGCCTGCGGCCGCCGCCGGTCTGAATGTAATAAATATCCCCCAGAGTACCGGAACCGACAATCTCGCGCACCAAATCCATATTGGGATCATAACGCGGCTGAAAGCCTATGGTCAGAATTTTGCCTGCGGATTTGGCCGCCCGATACATAGCGACGGCTTCTTCCAGTGTGACGGACATGGGTTTTTCGCAGAGTACATGCAACCCGGCTGAAAGCGCCTCCAAGGTACACTCGGCATGGGTGGAATTATAGGTGCAGATACTGACGCCGTCGAGTTCCATATCCAGCAGATCGGCGCTGCGTTCAAACGCCTTGGCCCCCGGCATACCAAACTCATCAAAGAAAGCGCGCGCCTTTCCGGGTATGATGTCGGCGCCGCCGACCACTTCCACGGTTTCCGCCATTTTGAGGTAGGACCTCATATGCGCATGTGCGATACCTCCTGTTCCGATGATTCCAATCCTGAGTTTCTTCCCCATTTGTTACTTTCCTCCTCAACTATTTTTTTAGTAGCGTGGTGTTTCAGATGGCTGTGCTCCTACGAAATAAGCATGGCGTTCTTTATTGGCGGCGGCTTCCGGCCACGCACTTTTTTCAAACTGTATCAAGTTGGGGTTTGCCCATTCGTGAGCAATACCCGCAACATCGCCAACATTTAGCTGCTCACCGGGGAAATGTCCCCATTCTTCATCCTCCTCCGGTTGCAGCCATTCTCTGGAAAGCGCCCTTTCACTTGCGAGAGTTATCTCGTTGATCTGAGGCTGCGCCGTTATTCGAAAGGGTATCTCTTTTCTGCTGCTTACCGCTTTCGCGAACACGGTAATTGCTGTCGTCATGGTCAATCCCATTTTACCGCATACTGTCTCGAAGTCGCGCTTCAGAGCCTCGTCCATGCGAATATTTACGTTTACTTGCGACATAACAATCCTCTCTCCTTTCAATTTAGCGCCCCATGTACCCGCCGTCGCTCGCAGTCCGCTCGCTCCCCGATGGGAACCCTATGGTTCCCCCCGGTTCCCCCTTCCTTCACAGAGGGAGAGGGGAATCCCCTCTCCACTCCCCGGCGGTACATGGGGCTCTCCTTTCAGTTCAGCGTCCCATGTACCCGCCGTCGACCGGGATCACCGCGCCCGACACATAGTCGGACGCCCGTGACGCGAGGAACACCACGATCCCCTTCAGATCGTCCGGCTTGCCCCAGCGCCCCGCCGGGATCCGCTTCAGGATTTCGGTGTTGCGCGCGGGGTCGTTGATCAGGTTCACGTTCATATCGGTGTCGATATAACCGGGCGCGATCGCGTTGACCTGCACGCCCCGCCCCGCCCACTCGTTCGACAGCGCCTTTGTCATCTGCGCGACGCCGCCCTTGCTTGCCGCGTACGCGGGGACCGTGATCCCCCCAAAGAAGCTGAGCAGCGACGCGACGTTGATGATCTTGCCGCCGCCGCGCTCAAGCATGACCTGTCCGGCGAGCTGGCACAGCTGAAAATTCGCGGTCAGATTGATTTCAATCACCCGGTCCCAGTCTTCGATCGGAAATTCCTCGCTCTTGTGGCGGCTCTGCACGCCCGCGCTGTTCACAAAAATATCCAGCCGCCCACCCAAAAGGCCGACTGCGACTGAAAAGAGTTTCGGCAGCTTCTTCCGGTCGCCGAGGTCGCCGCGCAGCGCGTGTACCAAAAAGCCGCGCGCGGACAGCGCTTGCGCCGTACTAAAAATCCCCTCGCTCGAGCCGATTACAGCGACCTCCGCGCCCGCCTCGCACAACGCCTCCGCCGCGGCCCGCCCGATTCCGCGCGTTCCGCCCGTCACAATCGCAGCCTTGCCATCCAAACAAAACAGTTCCATATTGCCTGACGCCTCCACAACCCTCATTTTTTGAATATACGCAATGACACATCGGTCTCACGCCAACCCTCAATCAAAGCGGTACATCACTTTGACCGCCCCGCTCCCGGGCGTCGTGGCAAGCTCGAAGCCGCGCCTTGCCTCCTCGGCGGGCAGAACGTGTGTGATGATTTTTTCGTACTCGGGGAGTTTTGAAATAACGCCCGCGGCGATCCGAAAGTCCTTGGGCCGGTACACGCGCACAAAGCGGATCGACGTCTCCTTGACCATCCCCTTAAAAAAGGGCATCGTACACGCGTGCTTGTAGCTTGCGACAATCACGATCACACCGCGGACCCTGACGACGTCGAGCAGCGCGTCCGCGACCTTCTGCACGCCCGCGCAGTCGAATACCCAATCAAAGCCGACGCCGAGCGTTTGCTCCTTTGCGAATTTTTCCATGTCGGTCTCCGCGGGGTTGACCACGAGAAAACCCATGCCGCGCGCCGCGTCCGCGCGTTTTTGATCCACTTCGGCCATCGTGACGGACGCCGCCCCGAACAGGCGGAGTGTCAGTGCGACGACGAGGCCGATTGGACCGCAGCCGAACACGAGCGCGTTGTCCCCCGGCACAAAGCCCTGCTCCCGGATCGCGTGGACGGCGACCGCGACGGGCTCCACGAGCGCCCCGAGCTTGCCGCCGACGCCCTCCGGCAGCGGGACCAACATACTGGACGGCGCCGCGGCGTATTCTGCCATGCCGCCGTCACAGTCGATCCCGACGAGTTTTAACGTGTCGCACACATGGGAGTTCCCCGTCCTGCACGGCTGACACTCCCCGCATGAGAGCAGGGGGTTCACGGTCACAAAAGCGCCTTTTTTGAGGCCGCCCGCGTCCTCCATGAGCCTCCCGGAAAACTCGTGGCCCATCACGAGCGGGGCCTTCGCGCGCGGGTGCGTCCCCGCGTAGATGTTGAGGTCGGAGCCGCAGATTCCCGCGTGGGACACTTTTATGAGCGCCCAGCCTGCCCGCGGCGCGGGTTCCGCGAGCTCACGCACATTGACGGCGCCCGCGCCTTCATATAGGATTCCCTTCATAAGTTATAACCACCCCTTCGATTTCGGCTGTATTTTTTCGACCGGCGGCAAGCCCCGGTTATTATACTCATATTTTGTTTACGGGGCAGCGCACGCGCTCGCCGCGCAAAAAGCGCACGGCTTCCTCGGCGCACTTCCGCTTCATCTCCTCCGCGGACTGCTCCGAATACCACGCCATATGCGGCGTGAGGATCAGATTGGGAATGGACAGGAACGCGTGCCCCGGCCCCATCGGCTCCTTTTTTAGCACGTCGGCCGCCGCGCCCGCGATCGCGCCGGAGCGGAGCGCCCGCGCCAGCGCGCCCTCGTCTACGAGCCCTCCGCGCGAAACGTTGACAAGGTAAGCCGAGCGCTTCATCAGCGCGAGCGTCCGGTCGCAAATCAGGTCGGCCGACAGCTCCGTCAGGGAACAGTGCAAAGAGACGACGTCCGACGACCGCAGAAGCTCCTCCAATGTGACAAACTCGACAAAGTCCGGGAACACCCTGCCGGGGCGGCCGTACTCAATGTCCGTGCCGAGCAGGCGGCAGCCGAGCGACCGTACCCTCTGCGCGAACGCCGTGCCGATGCGCCCGACCCCGACGATGCCGACCGTCTGCTCGCTGTGCCTGTAAACCGGAATAATTTTCGTATAATCCCACCGGCCCGATTTGACGAAGGCGTCCGCCTCGAGGACTCTGCGGTCAAGCGCGAGCATCAGCGCGAGCGCGTGATCCGCGACCTCGTTTACGCCGTAATCCGGCACGTTGCACACCTGCACGCCGAACTCCGACGCGTCCGCGAGGTTGACATTGTCCACGCCGACGCCGTAGCGCACGACGCATTTTAGCGTGGGCAGCCGCTCGAACACATACCTGTCCATTCGGACATATTGATTGAGCAGAACCGCGGCGCCGACGCACTGTTCGATTACCTCGTCCTGCGTCTCACAGTGCAGCCAGCGAAATTGCAGTCCGGCGGCCTCAAACACCCGCCGCTCGTTCTCGACGTTTTCATGGTCGCAATCACAAATAATAACTTTAATGCCCACCGTAGCTGTCGCGCCTGCCGCGCCTGCTGTGTTCGCCGTACTCATCGTTTCGTTCAGCCCTCCCCTTCTTTCACTTCTCTGAGTTTATTCTGATACCCGACAGCCTTGTCTTTAGATTGTAGCATACCTTTTTTCATGTGTGAAATCAAA
>JAITSR010000313.1 GCA_031287655.1 Clostridiales bacterium | reverse complement strand
TCGAAAGGCCGCGCGCGTTCAGCAGGTGTTCGACCGCCTTGTCAATCCGCTTTGCGCGGAGGTAATCCATAAAATTAATTCCCGCATACTCTTTCAAGAAACGTGAAACATATGCCGGCGACAGATGAAAAACATCGGCCACGGTGGACAGATTCAACTCCTTGTTGCCATAATCCTGATCGATAAACAAAAGCATCGCATTCTTTAGGCGCTCATTGTGATTGAGTTTCTTGCCGTTCGCAATGTGGCATAGTGTGCCAAAGATCCGTATGAGCGCCTGCTCCATCTCGGCAATGCTGTTGCATGAGGTGAGCAAACTCACCGGGTCGGTCTCGAAGGCTTCCGAATAGTTCATGCGCATTTCGCCGGTAATTTTCACGGCGGTGCTGATGATGTCAAAAAACAGGCAGCGGGCGAGATCCAAAGAAAGCGTGGAATTTTCAAAGTTTTCAGAAATAATCGACCGGATCTGCTCCTGCATCCGCTCACTGTTTCCGTTTTTAACGCTGTTCATCAGCGCGAGCTCGGCCTCGACCGGATAGGAGTAAACCTGCGAGGATACATTGATGTCGCGGTACTCCAGAATCTCACCCTGCAGGCTGTAAAAGCTGAAATCGCAGGCCGTCCTTGCTTCCCGAAAGGAGAGCGGGACGCCTTCGGGCGGCTGGGCCGACCCGACCCCAAACCGCAGATACAGCGACATATGTCCCCGCAGCAGGCGCGACGCCTGTTCCAATGTCGCCCGGATCCGTTCTCCGCCCCGGTCCGGCAACGCGTCGACACCAATCAGGATCGCAACGTATTCGAGACCGAGGTTCGCCGAATACGCCTCGTCCGAAATTTGAGAAAACAGCTCGAGGAGTACATTGGCGGCGGCAAACCGCGCAAGATTCAGATCCTCGCCGCCGCCTTCCCTCTCGCCCGCACCGCCGCCTCCGCCCATCCCGTCCGGGGCGGGACCCGCTATACTGGCCGCTACCACGACATACCCTGAATTTTTGAGGGGAAGGCCGGACGCCCGCAGGGACAGCAGCGTCTGCGCGATGTCGGCTTCACCGGTTCCGCTCATCAGCCGTGTTATCAGGCTGCTTTGCAGGAGCGGCAGATTTACCTCCATCAGCTGGCGCACACTCCGGTTTTCCGCAAGGGTCGTAAGTACGGTTTCGCCGATGTAGTCCAGCTCATCCTTCCCGCCGGGATGCCCCGGCCCCTGCTGCGCGCCCGGCGGAAGAATCGCCTGTCGCAGCATGACCGCAAGGCTTTTGATCGGAGATGCGTTGCGCTTGGCAAAAAGGAGTGAAATCAGGATGCCCACGACTAACATGACGCTGAAAAACAGCGCGGTCATCGTCCGGATTTGTTCCACGCGGGCTGTGTAGCTCTTGGTCGGCACGACGGAGACATAGGTGAAGCCCCCGACCGACGACGGGATCCGCGTCACCAAAATACCGCCCTCGCCGCCAAGGCCCTCCGCCCGGTCGTCGCCGGCTGCATCTCTTTGCCCCCAATCCTGATAAAGCCCAGAAACGGGGGTCGCTGACGGATCAAACCTGTCGAAAGCCGAACTCCCGGCTTTCAGGAGCACTTTCCCGGACGCGTCCAGCACAAACGCCGCGCCGGTCCGGTCGATGATGCCGCCCGCCAGAATCGTGGACAGCTGCTCCGCGTCCATCATGACGCCGAGCGCCCCCAGCTTGTTCTGCGTCGGCGTGAGCGGCAGCGCGTTTACGCAAACGATGATACTTTTATCGATATTCCGGATCGTCACATTCGTACTTGAAAAATGGCTCCCTGCGCTGCCCCCAAGCTGCAGTTTCTCCCATTCGTCATACGAAAGGTCATGGAAAATAGCGATGTTGTCGAAATAATACCCCGCGTCATATTTGGACGCCCCGTCAATGACCGTATCGGATTTTGCGTGATACAGATAAAAGTCGACCAGCTCTACGCCTTGCACGGTCTTACCCGCGAGCGAAATACCGGAAATTTCCTTTGAGACTGTGTACATATTATAAAAGTAGGTCTGGGAGGACGGCGTGGTATACAAAAAATTGTTGATCGCCGCGCTGAACGAAGTTTCGAGCAGGCGCTTTTCTGTTGTCGCGAACTTTTCATCCAAGACCCTTTGCGCCTGTTGAAGTAAAGTTTCGTTATACTCCACCGCCTGGCGTGAAATGATCGTTGTGTATTGATAGTTGATGGCCAGCCCGCCTATGAGCGCGAAAACGAGCACGCAGACATATGTAGCCATGAATTTTGCAAAAAGAGAGAAGCGATAGCGCATATCAAACAGCCCTCACAAACACGTCCGTCAAGTTCCGTATAAATTCTAACACATTGCCTAAATCCTGTCTATGCGCGGCGGCCTGCGCATGACTCGCACGGCGGCCCGCCCCGAGCGGGGCTGCTGGCTCTGCGCGCGGCCGCGCGCTCAAAAATCACAAATATCGTCGACACGCGACAAAAAAAGTATATTGCAGTCGTCGGCGCGGCTTTACGCTATGCCGACTATTATTGTTTACGCAGGTAGAAAGCTGGCGATTGCAATCAAAAACCACAGCGCATAGAATCAAGTGCGTCAACGGCATGGCGCGGCGCGAAACCGAGCTGTCACGAGACATCCGAGTTTTTCGAATAAACTCACATTATAATAAGGGGGACGGCGCGGCGAATGAGGGCATCACAGGCAAGACAGACGGCACAAACGGCACAGACGTTACCGGTCGCACGGGCGGCAGAGAAAGTGCGGTCCTTTTTTCGGCAGGCGCCCTCGGATTTCAGGCGCAATAAAGGCGTATATCTTTTGGCGGTCCTTCCGATGGCGTTTTATATTTTGTTCCGATATGTCCCCATGTTCGGAGTGGTCCTCGCCTTTAAACGGTTTACTCCGAGCAGCGGCGTATGGGGCAGCCCATGGATCGGCGTCGACAACTTTACTTCCTTTTTTGGCAGCTACTACTTTGGCCGCCTTGTCCTGAA
>JAITSR010000311.1 GCA_031287655.1 Clostridiales bacterium | reverse complement strand
GGGCGAAGGGGAAGGCATGCCCGAGGGCGGTATGGCTGAGACGCCGCCGGTCGAAGGGCCGGGCGGGATTTTGGGCTTTTTTACGAGTATTTGGACGAAGGTGAAGGAGCCTGTCGTCGGGATTCCGGTCGCGGTCGGGCTGGTCCTCGCGCTGATTGTGGTGGTTGCGCTCGCTCGGCGCGCAAAGCGCAAAAAACTTGAGCGGGAGCTGAGCCGGAACCTCGAGTTTGAGGCGGCCGCGATTGACGCCCCCGGCGACGGCGGTCCATCAGGTCCGGGCGACGCCCGCAGCGGTAAAATCGTCGCTCCCGGCGACGGCGGAGAGCCTGCCGTAGGCAGCGCCGACACAGGAGATTCCGCCCCCGGCAATACCGCCGTCCACGGCGCCGACAGCGGGGCGTCAGACCCCGGCGACTCCGGCAGCGGCGACGGCGGCGAGCGCGGAAAGGACGGTGCGGACGATGCGCTTAATTGACATCCTCACGATGGGCGTGCGCAACCTCTTAAAGCGCAAGGCGCGCACAATTCTTACAATCCTCGGCGTCCTGATCGGCACGAGCGCGATCATCGTCATGCTGTCGCTCGGCGTCGGCATGAACGAGGCGAATTTGCAGGCGATCGAGCAGCTCGGCAGCGTCGACATCATCAACGTCTCGAGCTATTTTTACCAGCCGCCGGATGAAAACGGCCGGAACGAGCGCTCGTCACAGGGCGTGCTCGACGACAAGGCGATCGCGCAGATCGCGGCCTTTCCGGAGGTCGAAGCCGCGACGCCGCTCCTGCAAACCTACATGAACATCGTCTCGGGCAAGTTCAAGACGAGCGGACAGGTGATCGGGATCAACACGGACGTGGTCGACAAGTTCAACTATAATGTTCGGGAAGGGCGGCAGCTCGAAGCCTCGGACACAAACGTCGCGCTGTTCGGCTTTCAGCTGCTGCACCAATTTTACAACACGCGCTCAAACAATGTGAACAACCGCTACTACGGCGGCCAAATCGATGCGGATACGCCGCCGCCCGTCGACGTGTTTAACGACAGCCTCGTGCTGACCTCGGACTGGTCGTATGGCGAGCGCAAACAGCTCGGCAACAGCGATTCGGGTACTACAAAGCCGAAGCTCTACAAATTCAAAGGCATCGGGATTTTGGAAAACAAGGACGGCGTCTATTCTCAGAACGACTATTCGCTGATCGTGAATATCGAGTGGCTGAAGAAAATCCTCGCGGAGGAGCAGAAGCGGCAGGGGCAGAACAGCGGCGGGGGCGGCGGCGTGCGGTACGTCTCGTCGGCGATGGTTGAGGAATCCTACTCCGGCGGCGCATCGGGCGGCACGCGCTATGAGTCGGCGCTCGTAAAGGTGCGCGACCGGCACGACGTCGAAGCCGTTCAAAAGAAGATCAACGAGATGGGGCTCGGCGCGTCGAGTCCGCTCGAAACCCTCAAATACATGGAGCAGACGACAAACCAGATCCAGCAGCTCTTGGGGGCGATCGCGGCCGTATCTCTGCTCGTCGCGGCGATCGGCATCGCGAACACGATGATTATGTCCGTCTATGAGCGCACGCGCGAAATCGCCGTGATGAAGGTGCTCGGATGCAGACTCGGAAACATCGGCGCGCTGTTTCTGTTTGAGGCCGGCCTGATCGGCTTTTTCGGCGGTGTCGTCGGCGTAGGCTTCAGCGAGCTCGCCGCGTACCTCTTAAACCGCTTCGGCGGCGACATGATGAACGCGTTCGGGGGCCGCGGTTGGGGCCTTGGCGGCGAAGCGCCGCCGATCGCGATCATCCCGCTCTGGCTGGTCGGGCTCGGCATGGCTTTTTCGACCGTGATCGGCTTGATCTCGGGCTTTCTCCCGGCGCGCCGCGCGATGCGCCTTTCCGTGCTGCGCGCGATCCACAACGAGTGAGTGTCAGGTCAGACGTTGCGGAGCAACGTCGCCCGAATGAGGTGCTGTAACGCCATGGATTGGCGTTGCAAGGCGGAACTTGTTGGAGCGAAAAAGTGGAGGCTAGGCCGCGCCGCGCGCGGCTCGGCCATTAAAAAAACTGTAGGGGGCGGCATATAGCCGCCTCTTTTTTTTGCCCGCGAACGGATCGTCATTCGTGAAATTGTAATGAAATCTTAATAAACTTATTGACTAATTAAGGGTAAGTAAGTTACGAACAAATAATAATTAGAAAATGCAAATAGCTTTAGTCATGTAGTAGGGAAAAAGACATCCGGACGACACAGAAAGCACATCAGGACGACATCGGAGGGGAAGACAAAGGGGGGTATCGTATGAAAAGTGCAGACGGCAAGGACCGCGCAAACGCGGTAAGGCAAGCAACGGTACAAACGGCAGGGCAAACAACGGCACAAACAACAGGGAGAAAGGCGGTACAAACGACAGGGCAAACAACGGCGCGATCCATCACGCGAACGGCGGCGAGTCTGTCCGGCCCGGCGCTGCGGCCGGGTCCCGCCCGGCACACGGTAGAGAGACTGTCCGGCCCGGCGTCCGCGCCCCGCCGGCGGCGGTTCCCGCCGCTGCGCAAGCTGTGCAGCTGGGCGCTCGTATTCGCGATGCTGCTCAGCCTGCTTCCGGCGAACACGGCTTTCGCCGCGCCGGGCGACCCGCCGACGAGCGCTTCCGGAGAGCCGCCGATCGGCGTGCAGTACACGATCGTGCGGACGGCGGCGGAGTTAAAGACCGCGCTCGAAGGCCCGAACCTGTATGTCAAGCTCGGCGGCGACATCACGGTCCCGGCGCACTACAACTACTTTTCGACGATGAACCCGTCAAAGAACGGCGCGTTCATCCTCGACGGCGGAGGCTGCAAGCTGGTCTTTCTGGGCGGCCACTATCCGTCGACCGGCCATATCAAGGTCGACGACGTGAAAAACATGCCGTCGCTGACGGTGCGCAACATCACGGTCCACAGCGCGCACCAGCAGGGTTTCCTCTCCGGCGCGTATAAGGGCACAATGAATTTCAAAGACATGACGTTCATCGGCCCCGCCGTGTCGAACCTGACCTCCACGGCGAGCACCGTCAAGCAGAACATCATCAACTGCGACATCACGATCGCGATCCGCTACAACAACACGCAGGACGTATACGTTCACGTCGGCAACGACTACTTGATGCCCGTGCAGAGGGCGACGGCGAACGGGTCCGGCGCGGCGGCGGCGGCGGATTATCTGAGCATACAGCGCACGGCGCCGGCGTTTTCCTCGCGTAATATCGAGTTCTTCGGCGCCGGCAACAGGATATTCAAACCGCACACGTCGAACACGGGGTATCATAAGATATTTTACCTCGCGCACAACTCGGCCGGGGCGGTTTTCCGCGTCGCGGAGGGCGCGGTTTTGGATATTGAGGATCAGAGTTATTCGCTGCAGGAGACCTATCCGAACGGCCTGTTCAACAGCGCGAACAACCGCTCGGTTGTGACGGTCGCGAAAGGTGCGAAATTCACCTATAAGAGCACCGGCAAATACGGCGGCGTGATCGTGCGCGGCAATACGGCCAACCACTACCTCGCGAACTTTGTGATCGAGGAGGACGCGACGGTCGATTTTCGGCTCAAAGCGCCGGGCGCCCATGAAGTCTGGTATAACAACTACAGCACGCTAAAATCGGTCAAGGTCTCGGTCGGCGCGCGCGCGACGTGGAATTACACGCTTTCGGGCGGCGAGAGCAAGTACCTGATCAACGAGAGGGCGAACCTTTTGCGGACGAACAACCTGACGCTCGGAGCAAAGTCGAACGTCAACATCGCGTTCTTAAACAACGGGAGCGTCGCGAAAGGCCGGTCGGCGGTCAGCTTTTACGGCTCGACGCCGACGCTTACGATCAATGACCCGAAGAACTTTTTGGCGTACAACGGGAGTTACGCAAAATCCGGCGTCAATGGCTATGCGATCGAGTCCGAAAACGATCTGATCTTTCGGCTCGCGGGCAAGCAGTTCGCGACGTGGGACAAGGGAACCCCAAACCTCTCGCTCAACACGGACACATGGACGGTGTCCCCCGAGCCCAAGGACGCGCCCGCGAACGCGAAGGTCTGGGGCGTCAAAAGCCCGTTCCCGTATAAGGATGAATATAACTACTCCTCTTTTATCTTTTTGACGACGCTCAAAAAGGCGAACACGGACACGAAAGCGACGAGTACCTCGATGCAGTTCTATACGAACGGGAGCAATTATGAACGGGGGGCGCTGCCGCACGGGCGGTATGTGTGGCCCGCGGACATGGCCGCGTACATAAAGGACAACACGACGACGAATAACCCGGCGTTCCCGATCCCCGCGCCTCTGACCGACGCGAATTTTGAGGACCCGCTCGGTCTGCAAAACACGAAGCTGATGAACAAGACCGTCTTTCAGGTCCGCAGCGGCGACGAGCACCTCGCGGTCAGCGACAAGCCGACGATCGAGCCGGTCAAAGCGGGAGACGCGCAGATCAAAGGCACGGGCATCAACGGCTCCGTCGTCACGGTGACGATCTTCCCGAACCTGCCCACCACGGAATCGCAGGACGGGGAAGGCGACGACGGCGAGGGAAACGACAACGACTCTGAGAACGATTTTGAGACGTACACGGCGGCGACGACGGTTCAGTTCGGCAAGTGGTCGTTCGACGTGAGCGCGATCAAGGCGGGTTATACCCTAAAAGCGGGCGAGAACATCGAGGCCGTCCAGCAGGAGCAGACGACACCGCCAAAGCTTATGAGCGATCCGGTCACGACGAAGGTCACGCCGGCCGACGAGGAAGTCCTAAAGAGCGATACGCCATACATCAGCCAAGTCTTTACAACCGACACGGAGGTGCGCGGCACGGGTTCCGCGGGCGCGCAGGTCAGCGTCCTGTTTGAAGGCGATCCGGACCCTGTGCAGGCGACGGTGAACGGCGACGACACATGGACGGCGCGGGTCCCGGTGAGCCTTGCGCCGCTTGAGACCGGCAAGAGGGTGACGGCGGCGCAGAAGGAGCCGGGTTACGAAACGAGCGCATCCGCTGTGGTCTATGTATATCAAAGGTCTCCGCTCCCGACGATCAACGGGCCGGTGTATGTGGGCGACCAATACATTTCCGGCACGGGGGCCGACGGTTCGGCGATCACGCTGACGATCGGGGGCGACATACTCGACAAGGCGGCTTTTCCGATCACATGGGTTGGCGCCGGAGCGTGGACGACCCCGGATATATCGGCGGAGTACGCGCTTGACGTCGGACAAAGCATTTCCGCGACACAGCTGCTTCTCACACAACCGGCGCTTGCGGACTACACGCTCGAGAGCGGCGCGGTTCAGACGGTTGTAATGCCGCAGGGCGGTATCGACCCGTCGCAGAGCGACACGCCGACGATCGGTGCGGTCAATACGGGCGATACGGAAATCACCGGCACGGGTGTATCCGGCTCCGGGGTCGTTGTAACGTTCCCGGACCGTGTGACCGTATCCTCCCCGGCGTCGGTCGGGCAGGACGGCATATGGCGGGTTTCCGCGGGCGGCGCTTCGCTCCCTGCGGGCGGCGTCGTCACCGCCGTGCAGACGACCGCGGGCAAGACGGCAAGCGAGCCCGCGCATGAGACGGTCGGCGGCGGCGACAAGACGGGCGGCGGAAACGACGGCAAGAGCGACACGCCGGACATCGACATGATTTACGCGCACGACAGGTTTGTGAGCGGCGTCGGCACGCCGAACTCATCGATCACCGCACTCTTTTTGGAGCTGGGCCAAACGGATACGACAAGCGTCGACGCCGACGGGAACTGGTCGGTCCCCGTGCCGGAGGGCGGCAGGCTGCTTTTCAGCAATAAGGTCTTTGCAAATCAGCTGACGCCCGGCAAGAACCTGAGCGCGATGGCGCAAAAGACGGTTCTCGCGCGCGTTGACACGGACGGCGTGCCGAGCGACACGCCGTCCGTGAACCCGATCGCGGCGGGCAGCCGCGAGATTTCGGGTACAGGCGGACCCGGCGCAGAGGTCATGGCGACGTTCCCGGACGGCGGCGGCTCAAGAGAAGTTACGGTTCTCGCGGACGAGGATGGCAACTGGAGGATCACGGTCCCGGACGGCATTGCGCTCACGGAGGGCGACAATGTTTTTGTCGAGCAGACGACGCCCGGGCACGAGACGAGCGAACGGGCGCAGGAGACGGTCGGCGGCGGCGGCGCGACGGGCACGGGTACGGGTCCCGGCGGAAACAACAACGGGATCAGCGACACGCCGGACGTCAACACGGTCTATGCGCACGACCGCAGGGTGACGGGCGCAAACGCCGCGCCGGGCTCGACAATCTCCGTGCGGTTTGCGGACGGTTCCGCGGCGTCCGCGGTTGTGAGCATGTACGGCACATGGGTGGTCCGCGTACCGATGAACGTCGGCTTAAAGGTCGGCGACAAGGTGTACGCGGCGCAGACGACGCCCGGCAAGGCGGTCAGCCGCGAATCGCAAAAGACGGTCGTCCCGTTTGATACGACGGACGGCAAGGAGCCGAGCGACACGCCTGCCGTCGACCCGATCAATCCGGGCGACGGCAGGGCGGCGGGTTCGGGCGAGCCCGGCGCGGAGATCGTCGTAAAGCTCCCGGACGGCACGGAAATCACAACGGAAGTCGGCGAGGACGGCGAATGGTCGATCGATTTTCCGGCGGCCTATCTGCCGCTCATGCCGGGCGACGTCGTCGAGGTCACGCAGACGACGCCCGGCAAAGCGCCGAGCGACCCCGCGCAGGAGACGGTCGGCGGCGGCGG
>JAITSR010000281.1 GCA_031287655.1 Clostridiales bacterium | reverse complement strand
CCCGGACGAGCCGGTCACGCGTGCGGAGACGGCGACTGTGATCTTCCGTGTGCTTTTGGCAGGCAACAAAAACGAGCCGGTCGACAACCCGTTTTCGGACGTCCCGGAGGACGAGTGGTACGCGCAGCCCATAAAATACCTTGCGAGCATCGGGATATTAAAAGGCGATCCGGAAGGCACGTTCCGGCCGGACGCCCTGATCACGCGCGCGGAGTTTGCGGCGATCATATCCGGCTTTCATATGTCGGCGGATGCGGGCGATAACCGCTTCGCGGACACGGAAGGCCATTGGGCGGCCGACTACATCAACGGCGCGGCGGCAAAGGGCTGGGTTTCGGGTTATCCGGACGGCACATTTCAGCCGGAGAACAGGCTGACCCGCGCGGAGATCGTGACCGCGGTCAACCGAATGATGTACCGCTGGATCAAAACGGACGACATCCCTGACTGGGCGCCGCGCTATACCGACATTGACGACTCGCACTGGGCGTATGCGGCCATCATAGAGGCGTCGGTCGGGCATGAATATGAGCGGAACGAGGACGGCTCTGAGATATGGATCCGGCATCGCGACTTTACAAAGGTGATAGAGGTCTGAGGTCTGATTCTGATTGGGCGCGGGACGGCGCAGAGGGCGGCATACCACAGGTATGCCGCCCTCTGCTAAATAACCATCGCGGCAAATTCAGCGCAGTGTACGAGCAGCTCGTCGTATTGACCCTCGGCGATGACGCGTCCGTTTTTCATCACATATATTTTGTCCGCCGCGCAAAGGAACGGGGTTCTGTTTGTGGCCATTACCGCCGCGCGGCGGGAGCCTTTCAAATATTCCGTCAGATGATCGCGGAACCGGAGCTGAGTAGGCTCGTCCAGCGCGCTGACGCAGTCGTCAATGATGTTCAACTCGGCGTCCCGCACGAACATGCGCGCCAAGCCGAGCCTTTGACGCTGACCGCCGGACAGCCTTTCCCCTTTTTTTCCCAGCAATGTATTCAGGCCGCCGTTCATTCCCGCGATCGCAGCTTCGAGCGCGGCAAGACGAATCGCGCCCGCCAGTTCTTCCGGAGCCGCCGGGTAGCCCAAACAAAGGTTTGAGGCGATGTCCGATGAGAAAAAGCCGCTCCGCTGCGGCGCGCAGGCGATATTTGGCGGTGTGCAAAACTCCCGGCCGCCGGAAATCGTTTTCCCGTTCCAGAGCAGTTCCCCCGAATCCGCTTTCATATATCCGGCGAGTACGCCCAGCAGCGCCGATTTGCCGGAGCCTACTTCGCCCGCAACCGCAATCAATTCACCCGGCCGCAAGTCAATGTTTACATTCGCAAAACCATTGTCGCCGTCATATGAAAAGGAAAGACCTTTCGCGCAAAAACGCTCAAGCGGTACTCTGGGGTTGGGCCGGTCGTTTGCGGGCGCGCTCCCTTTCAGCGTGACGCCCGCGTCGGACGACAGCGCGCCGCGGTTTTCTTCGCCGACAGTTTCAACGATACGCTCATAGGAAACTTCGGCTTTTTTGCTCTCGTAAATCAACTCAACGATTCGGTCGACACAGCTTGCGAGCGTACCGAGACTCGCCACGAAAATACTGAAATCGCCTAAACCGAACGTGCCGGACGTGATCATTCTTGCGGCGATGAACATCATCACAACCGTGCCGACACTGGTCGCGCAGGTCAGCAGCGCGCGGACTTTCGCGTTAAAGAAAATATCCCGGAGCACGGCTTTCGTGCGTCGGCGGTTGCCCTCGTCGTAGCGCGCAAGCACCGAAGCTTCCGCGCCGGAAGTCTTGATTGCCAAGACCGAATCTGCGACGTCGCCGATAAAGGCGCTCACCTCGTCGTGAACCGCCCGGTTTTCCTTGCGTTTTTCCTTCATGCGCTCCGACAGCCTTTGAACGCCGTATATCGCGGCCGACATCGGGATGAAAATAAACAAAGTGACCTGCCAGTTGATCGATAGCAGCAGGGCGATCGACATCCCGGTAATCACCGTGAATCCCAACACCTCGGAAATCAGCTCCGGCGGGAAATGGCAGGCGGGAATGTCGTCGTCAAGCCTCTCAAAAATCTTTCCGGAGTTCCCCGCGACATTTACCATATCGTCCTGTTTGTAGAGCAGGCGTAGCATATTGGCCCTTGTGCGGTTCTGGAAATAGTACGAACGCATGTTGTCGAGAAGCGCGTTCACCATAATCCATATGACGCGCAAAAGGGAGCATACAACCATCAAGACGAGGTATATTCCGACCTCGCGCCATATACCGCTCCGCGCGCCGTTTTCAAGGCCGCGATCAAATCCGTATTTGAGACCGGTTTCGAGTCCGTTGAAAATTTGCCGGATCAAAAACGCTTCTGTCAGGCCGTATGAAAAAATGAGGATATTCATCAAAAAGTCAGCCGCGGTTACAAGCGGCTTATACCGCAGCAGATCAAGGCAGAACCGGAGATACTCGCGCGTTTTACTGTTTGCTTTCATATGCCGTCCCCGCCCCCTCCTGCCCATCCTGTGGATTTTCGTAGAGCCGCCCGTTCCTCATATACAGAATACGGTCCATCCAACCGACCGCGGCTTGGCTGTGCGCAATCAAAACGACGGTTCTGTCACGGCAAAGCGCTTCCACCGCCGAGGATAAACGCCGCTCCGTCGCCGCGTCCAGCCTTGACGTGATTTCGTCCAGCAGCACCAATTTCGGATTTTTGAGCGCCAACCGAACCAGCGTGACAAGCTGGGCCTCGCCCGCCGACAGATTGTTTTCCCCCATCTCAAGGCCCGTATCCAGCCCGTTCGGGAATCCGGAGAACCATTCCGTAAGGTTCAGCTTTTCGATCGCGCCGTAAATCTCACGGTCCGCGTAACGCCTGTCGTACAGTGTGATATTCTCGCGCAGTGTGCCGTGCAGCAGCTGCACGTTTTGCGTGCAGTACGCCACATTCTCACGCAGATTATTCGGGTCCATTTCCCTGATGTCGGTCCCGTTCAGCAGAATTTGGCCGCTCTCAAATTCGTAAAGCCTT
>JAITSR010000296.1 GCA_031287655.1 Clostridiales bacterium | reverse complement strand
TTTCCGAGTTTTTTTGCGACCGCGTTTTTGGCCGCGGTCAATCTGAACGGGCCTTCCGACGGGTCCATGCCGGACAGCAACCGGCGTTCCTGATCCGTAAAATGTTCGCTGAGAAATTCCGCCGTGACCTCATGGATTTTCTCCAACGCGATGCCCACAGGCCCCTTTGCCACAACGGCCGCGGCATCATTTTCAATACAGACCGAAGAAACGTAAATACCCTCCAAAATCTCCCGCGCGGCCCCGTCTCCGCCGTGGATGCGAATCTGACCGTCCTCGTTTTGCTCACAAAAGACCTCGACCGGATAGAGCATGGCGCGCGGCTCATCGCCGGAGACTTCATCCGCCCCTTCCGGAGACGCGGCCAAACTGCGCGCCGCGTCCTTCATCACAATGCGGTTTAACAAAAACGCGCGCTTTTCGCCGTCGGAGACCAAAGCGTCGGATTCCGCCTTGTCCGCGTAGTTCAGATACCGTTTTCCCAGCATGGGCAAAAGATTGTTGCCCACCGCGCTTGAATAATGAAATAGACCCGGAGCGATCTCATTTGCGAGTCTGCTGTACGCGGGGAGGATGATCACGCCCCACACCACGGGGATATTGACAAACCGCTGGCAGACGAAATCCTTCGCCACGCTCCAAATCTTCCCATCCCGCTTTAACACCATATCGCCGACGATGATGCTGTCCGTTAGGCGCGTTACGATCATCGTATGCTCAAAAAGACCCTCCTGATCAAATATGTCCGAGTAGAACACGATTTCCTTTAAGCGCACGGGAAATGAAATCGTATTTTCCGTCTGCGTCAAATGGAGGAACAGTCCCAACTGCTGCCCCATGATGTCCAGCAGAGAACCCTTCCCTTCCTGTTTTGCGGCTTTATTTTGCACACCGCGCGCGCAGACCTTCGTCATCTCTATGTCTGAATGGTATTTTGGGCCGTGGAAGGAATACCGTTCATAATAGTGCTTTGCAGAGAGCACCTCCAATATGTTCGCGCCGATATCGATGTCCCCGACGTAGGCTTCGGGCGGGGCGGGCGTTTCGATGCCAAAAGTGAACTCGGCTGTCGCGTAGTCTCCGAAAACCAGTTCCAGAAGATCGGGGCCTTTCCACTTCCCCTTTACGGTCTCTGTCACGGGTGAATCCAGTAAGATCCATTTATACGCGGCCAGATTGCTGATTTTTACCAATTTTCTGCCGGGCGCGCGCTTCTTTGCGACCTCGGCCAGAAGCTCGATCGTCATCGTGAACGGCACTACGGGATTTAAGTCCTCATGATGATCCCAGTTTTCGGGCTGACGCACGATCGCGTGATCCAACAGATAGGGGTGATCCTCCAACGTCAAATGAAGTTCTTCTTCAAAAGCGGGCGGCAGCGCGGCGCCAACCGGCGGGACCTGCTTTTGCGCGCCGACAGGCAGGGCGGCGCGCATGGCGCCGTTACCGGCGGCGCCGGTCAAACCTGCCGTGGCGCCGACCGCGCCGACAGCCGCCCGTCCGCCAAGCCTGCCAAAGCGCCCCACCATTTCTTTTTGGATGCGCACGGCCTCCCTCGTATTGTAGCCGAGCGCGGCCATGATCGGGTCCCGGCTCTCGGGGCCGGTTCCGCTGATCCCGTCCGGCCCGCCGGATAACCCGAAACCGGGACCGCCCGCGCCGTAACGCTCTTTGATTGCCTCTCGCAGCTCGGGAAAATCCAGTATGTGCGGCGGCGCGCCTCTCGGGAAAACAATGAGTTCATGCTCGGCGCGATAGGTCTGCTTCACGCCCAAAAAGTCCGGGTCCACATCCTTGCCCTCTACAAAAAGCATGGCCAAAACGCGGCGCAGGCGATCCACGCCATTCTGCTCCGTCACGCTGCCGCTGATCGCGGCAAAATCCCGCCCTTTGAGTATGTCCTCCACAAAGCCCGTGACCGCGCCCAGACCGATTTGAATAAAGATGCGCGCATCCTGCTCCTCATAGAGCTTTTCGATCAGGCCGCGGAAATTGACCGTCTGTGTCAGCTGCATTTTCAACAATTTCGCGTATCCCTCTTTATCGCTCGGGATCGGGGCGAGCGTTGACGCGGACCAGACCGGGACGCGCCCCGGCCCCAGTTTGAAATTTTCCGAAAACACCTTACTGATATTCTCGAGACCATTTTTCATCAATGGCGTATGATGCCCCCATCCGAATGGCACATCCGCATAGAACACCTTCTCTTCATCCAAACGTTCTTTCAGGCTTTTTACGGCGTCCGCTTCGCCGCACAACAAAATTTGACTCGGGCAGTTGTCAAGGCTCAGATAGACACCGGGTATCTCCGCGCACCACCGCTCCGCCCTTTGCCGGTCGACGCCGCTGACCAGCACGAAGGGATACGTTTCATACGTCGATTCATCTATCATTGCCATTTCGTAAGTGTTCTGAATAGTGTTCTCCGCTATACCCGCAAACGCCGCGGCAGTCCACTCGCCGAGGCTGTGTCCCACATACATATCCGCTTCCACAGAAAGCTTATCCAAGGCCTCCTTGCAGAGCACTGTGGTACCGTATCGCCGGGCGGTCTGTTCGTTGGCGCTGGGCGCACACATAGCCTCGGCAACCAAATCGCCTATATAGCGCAGATCAAATTCCTCGCTGATCGTATCCGTCTCCGCCTGCCATTCCTCCCCCAAACCCGGAAAAAGAAAGACGATCTTCCCGCCCGAGGTCAGCATCGGCCTGTTCGTAAACCAAATATCCAGCCGCGATCTCCACGGCCTGTCGCGTTCGACGATTGATATGGCCTGCTGGATGCGTTTTTCGTCGGGAGCGAAAATGACGATGCGATAATCCCCGCCCGTATGGGTATAGTCGCCCGTTTCGAGCTTTTTGATCAGGGCCTCCTTGCTCTTTGCCGAAATCCTCAGTGTCTCCCCTGTGTAAGGCCGGGTTTTGCGGCGGCGCGGGGCCGTCTCCGGCGGCTCATAGGCCGTCAGGATCGCGTGGGAATTGATGCCCCCAAAGCCGAAGGCGTTGACGCCGGCGACCAGCGGCAGCTTTTCCCCGTCCCAGTCCATCAGCTCGTTCGGGGGGAGGAAGCGCGACTCAAACATCGAGGGGAGCGGCTCCTCGCAATGCAGCGTAGGCGGCAGCTTGCGATTATAGAGCGCGAGGGCCGTCTTGATGACGCCGATCATGCCCGCGGCCGGCATGGTGTGTCCGATATTCGACTTGACAGACCCCACATAGGCGCGCGGATGCGTGTGATCCCCGAAAAACTCTTTTAGCGTGTTAATCTCCACCTTGTCGCCGACAGGGGTCGCCGTACCGTGCGCCTCTATATAACCGATCGACTCAGGGTCCATCTCCGCGGCCTTCCATGCCTGTTCCAAAACGCGAATCTGCCCCTTTGTCGTCGTGACCGTCACATGCGAGCCCGCCCCGTCGCTTGCGACCGCGGTATCTTTGATCAACGCGTAGATGCGGTCCCCGTCCTCTAAGGCCTTTCGCAGTCGCTTTAACACGACAAAGCCGCCGCCCTGCCCGATCAGCAGTCCGTCCGCATCCTTGCTGAACGGCGCGATGACCTGCCTGTGCGACATCGCGCCCAGCATATCAAAAGCGCCCCAGAACATCGCGCTTTGGCTCGTGTGCATACCGCCGGCGACCGCAATGTCGCAGCTGCCGCTGCGGAGCAAGATAACGGAATGGTTGATCGCGACGATCCCGCTCGCGCAGGCCGCGTCCACGGTGTAGGCAGGTCCGTGCATGTCAAATCTGTTGGCCACAAACGACGCGGTCAGGTTGGGCATCGTACCGATCGCCATGTCCGGCTGGTAACGTCCCTGTTTGCCCTGATAGGCCTTTTTGACCCTTTCAATATCCTGCTCCGTCAACTCAGGCAGAGCGCTTTTGAGCAATTCGACGATCTGCTGCGCGCTGCGCAAGACTTCCAAACTGCGGAGCGGCACGATCCCCGAGAAATTCCCCTTCCCGATGATGATACTGCATTTCTGCAGGGGGATTCCCTTTTCAAATACGCCGGCGTCCGTCAGCGCGTGTTCCGTCGCCGACATGGATATCAACTGATCGGGTTCCAAGCCGTTTGCCGTAATCGGCATAATGCCAAAGCGAAACGGATCGACCTTGAAGGCCTTCGTAAAACCTCCGCGTTTACAGTAGAAACGGTCTATGCCGTTGGGCTCCCCACCAAAATAGACCGGATCAATGACGTCCTCGGGGACATCCGTAATAAAATCGCCGCCCGTAGAAATACCATGCCAAAATTCCTCTATGCTGTCCCCCGCCGGGCAGGAAATCGATATGCCGACGATCGCGATGTCTCTATCCAGATTTTGCATTTTATGTCGGCTCCTCCCCGGTCTTTATCGTCGGCCCGTCCTCCGCTGCGGGAGGCTCATCCGCGGGCAGCGGCAGCATCTGAGGGGTCTGCGTCTCGATCCAATCCGAATCCCCCCAATAACTGACCAGCACATCCCTCTGGTTCTGGATCACCGTGTTCATATTCTCCAAATAGGTCATCATGATGTCGGCGTCCGTCCCCGAAAATCTGCCCTGTTGATCGCCCGCCAGCTTGATCGGACCGTCGGTTATTTTGCCCGCATGAGCCGGTAAAGGCCCGTTTTCCGGAAGCGCCCTCATCCCGTCTATCGTCCAGATCAGGCCCGTCTTTTTATGCGACTCCGGATGGTCAAGGTCCAGCAATTGAACATCCCTGCCCTCAAACAGTTTTTGAACGCGGAAGGTTTTGCCTGCGGCAAGGACCTTCGCAAGGGCGCACAGAAGGTATGTCAAGCCCTCCGCGCCGCGCCGCTCCGTCTGTATCAGGGTCGCGTCCCGATCCTTTAAGATCGCGCCCGCAAGGCCGGTCAGAGTTCCCCCCGGACCCGTCTCTATAAAAATCCGAACCCCGTCCTCATACAGCCTTTGTATTTCTTCCGTGAATCTCACGGGATTTACGAGGTGCTCGGCCAGCCGCTTTTTGACAGACGGCCCCGTCGCGGGGTAGTAGCCTGCGTCGGTATTCGACGAGACAGGCAAACCCGCCTTGTGAAAGGGAACATGACTCAACGCGTCCGAAAAACACTTGTCCGCGCCTTTTAGCAGGGGACTGTGAAAAGCGCAGGCCACGTTCAGTTCCTCGCAGGCCACGGCTTCTTTTTTTAACTTCTCAAGAAAGGCCTCGATCCCCGCGCTCGTCCCGGCCACCACCGTTTGCTTCGGCGAATTATAGTTCACGGCCCAGACCGAGGTTTCACCTTTGACGAGCCGCGCCACCGTGTCCGCGTCGGCGCGCACCGCGACCATACGCCCCGGGTCCTCGCCCACGGCCCCGAGAATGGCCTCCGCCCGCGCCCGGCTCAGCGATACGAGATCCTCCGCGGGAAAAGCGCCCGCAAAGCAGAGCGCCGGGAGCTCGCCGTAGCTATGCCCCGCGACCACATCCGGTTCGAGACCGAAACCGCGCAAAAGCTCCGCGATCGCCAAATCCACGAGACCCAGCAAGGGCTGAGCGTTGCGCGTATCCGTGATCGCGGCTCTCTGCGCCTTTTTTTGCTCGTTTGTAAAAACGGCGTTCGGAAACAGAATTTTCTCATATTCGGGATATTTCAAGAGCAAACGGCGCATTTGCGGGAAGATCACAAAAAGGTCCGCCGCCATATTCACACGCTGGCTCCCCTGCCCCGAAAAGAGGAAGGCCAACTTGCCGGGGAGATTGGCCAATGGGAACACATTCTCAGCCGCGGCGCCCTCCAAGGCCGTCTCGATGCGCGACAGCAATTCATCCTTGTTTGACGCCACAATCACGAACTGCGCCGGTTTTTCGGTTTCGCGGCAGGCAAGGCTGTACGCGACATCCTTGATGTCGATCCTGTTGTTCAGGCCGTACAGCGCTTGGACCTTCTCCATCAGCGCCTTTCCGTCCTCCGGGGTATCCCCGCGAAACACAAACAGCTCCGAGGGCCAGACGCGAAGCGGCACAGCCGGTACCCCGGCCTCATAGTTTTCGACGATCGTATGAAAATTCGTCCCGCCGAAGCCGAAACCGCTGACACCCGCAAGGCGCCGCTTTTCTTTCCACAGGCCCGCCGTCTCCGTGCG
>JAITSR010000144.1 GCA_031287655.1 Clostridiales bacterium | reverse complement strand
TGTTGGCAAGGAAGTTCGCGTCGGATATGCGTCCTTTGATTTTATCCAGTTCTTGTTTGATGTCCGTCATATAGATCACCCAGCCGCTTCGCGGCGCCTTTCCAAGGGAGAGAAATCGTTATCTGAAACAGTTAAATGCCGCAAGCGCGGTCATGTCGTTGTTCTCACGGATGCCCGTTTCCAGTTCCGCGCTGATGAAGATGGGATTCAACGTGGTATCCCCCACGCCGTCAAGTATCTCCGTCTCAATCAGGCATTTGGTCAGCACCTGCTTTAGCTTCGATATAGTCTGTTCGCTCCAAGCCGCAACGCCGTCGTTTTGCTCCTGCAGGCGACTGAAGAACACATTGATGTCCTTTTTGGTGTAGGAGAAATCCTGTTGACGGTACTTTTCGCCGATGAGGTCGATCATGAACTCACGGACGAGACGGTTATACCGCATCATGGCATAGAGGTTAATCTGCTTCGCCGTCTCTGCCGGGGCGTTAGCCACCTCGTAGACCAGCTTCTCGTTGCCAAGCGCGACGATTCTCCGATGACAGGCGCGGACAAACTTGCTGATTTTGCGCTCCGTCGGGTACTGGAAGAGATTGTCCCGCTTGACGTACTCAATTATATTCTCAACGGTCCTGCCATCCAGACACTGCTTCGCAACAATCCGCATCTCGTAGAAGAGGAACTGCTCGGCGGTCAAACAGCCGTTGTATGGTTTCGATATATCATCCATAAATCGCAACTACCTTTTCATTGCCCCTCTGACATTTACTCGCCATCGGCGGCTCATTCAATCTCGGCGCTTTTGCCGCTGTCAACCCACTCGTCCACTTCCGAAATCCTGAACTTGAATTGCTTACCTATCCGACGGTGCGGGATGACGCCTTTCTTTATCCAGTTGCGGATCGTGTCCTTGCTTACACCAAGATGCTCCGCTATCTCTTCAAGGCTTGACCACTTTTCAGGTTCGTTAGACATTTTGCTTTACCTCCTGTTAATGCCATACAATCAATACAAGAGATTATAACATATGCGTCGCCGAATTACAAAGGCTTTTTTGTAATTACTACGATTTAGTGGTAACAGGTAGAGAGGAATGGAGGCGGTCTGAGCTGCTGCATTTAGCCTGTAAGCCTGTAAAGCCTGCAAGCCGCTGCTGCAACCGGCGCTCAACCGGTGCTCAGACGCTTGATTTTAGGCGGCATTCTGTATATAATTGACTTATACGAATGAGAAAGCGGCGGGACGGCGGCCGTAAGCGGGGATGGCGCGTATGAAAAAAGGTCGGACGGACAGCGCGGAATACGCAGACGACGGGCAGGCATACCTTATGGGCGCAAAAAAAGAGAACACACTTTCACGGTTTTTCGGCGGTGTGCCGGAGGCATATCGGGCGCAGTTCGAGGCTCACCGCCTTCGGACGAACGTCAGCCGCATGTATTTTTTTTCAATCTACGTCGTCGGCCTTCAGATCGCGCTGAACCTGATCAACATCGTAAAGCCCGATGGCGGCCAAGACTTTGAATCTGTCGGCGGCGCGCAGATCCCGATCCTGTATTACGTCGCGCTCTCGGCCGCGACATTCCTGCTCGGCATCATCTATTGGGCGCTGTTCCTTGCGGTCAAAAAAGGAAAGATCTCGAGCCGGGACGTCCAAGCGTTCCTTGTCGAGAGTTTTATCTATCTGTACATCGCGATCCAACTCGCCTTTTGCACGATGAACATCGTGTCGGCGGGCGGCGTGAACAGCTATATCATCGCGATCCTGATCCTCGGACTCGTGCCCGTCGTCCGGCCGGCGCAGAGCCTCGTCAGCATCCTTGCGTCGTTCGCCTATGTCGGTATTGCGATGTATCTGCTGCGGGACGTCTCGCAGGCGTGGAACCTGATTCTCGTGACCGACCAGTGGACGAATCTGATCATCATCACGGGGCTGACGATCTGCATCTCAAAGTTCATCTACGACATGTACCGTTCAAACTTTTTGCAGAGCGTGAGCCTTGAGCGCACGAACCAAGAGCTGGAACAAATCGCGACCACCGACCAGATGACGGGCGTCGCGAACCGGTATGCGCTCTCGCGCAGCTTCAACGACATCTGGCTCTCGTCCGCCGCGCGGAACGCCCGATTGGCCGTCGCGATCGTGGACATCGACTTTTTTAAGGCGTATAACGACAAGTTCGGGCATCTTGAGGGCGACAAATGCCTCCAGCGCGTCGCGCAGAGTCTGCAAGCCAGTTTCCGGCGCGGCAACGACATTGTGAGCCGGTACGGCGGCGAGGAGTTTTTGATCGTGTTCGAGGCGGGCGGCGCGAACGCGTTTGAACTCGTTGAGAACGCGCGCAAGGCCGTCGAGGCGATGGGGATCGCACACGCGCGCAAGGACGTCTCGGACTATGTGACGATCAGCGCGGGGCTCTGCCTCGTCAGCCCGTCGCCCGAGCTCACGACAAACGCCGCGTTGAAAATCGCCGACGACGCGCTCTATGAATCCAAGCAGACGGGGCGCAACAAAACGACGCAGCGTCTGTTCGCGGGCGCGCCGCAAGCCAGCTGAGGCGGCGCAGGCGGCGCGCCGCCATCACCCATACCGCGGATCTCGCCGCCCACACTGCCGCCCTCATTTACGGTTCGTCACTCTTTCACGGCGCGTCGCCGAGCTCGACCTCACCCAGTGTTTTCACCTCAAAGCCGTTCTTTTTAAACGCTTCGTAGTCAAAGGCCTCGAGCTCGTCATACGCGAGCTTGTGGAACTCGTAAAAATTATGCCAATCCTCGTATCCGTCGCCCAAGCTGTGCCCCAAAAAGGCGTCCGCCATCGCGATCCCCGTCTGCGGCGCGACATAAAACGCGCCCATCGACAGGACGTTGCAGCCGTTGCCGGTCACGCAGCGCAGCGCGGCGGGCAGGCTCTCGACGACCGCGCAGTGGACGTGCGGGCACTTGCTCGCGGCGATGTGGATGCCCATACCCGTGCCGCAAAAGATCAGCGCCCGCTCAAACTCGCGCTCGGAAATTTTCGCGCCGACCTTCAATCCGATCCGGTGGAACATCTCGGGATTTTCCTCGTCCGCGGCCTTGACGCCAATGTCCGTCACAGTCCAGCCCTTCGCCTTCAAATGCGCGACGACGGCCTCTTTGAGCGGGAAGCCGGCAAAATCCGCCCCGACCAGAATCTGCTTGTCTTTGATTGTTTTCATGTGAACCTCCGTCCCCCAATGTTTTTTGATTTCGATTTGATTCCACCGCCTATTTTACCACAATGGCGGCAGTTCGTGTAAAATCATGATCGGCGGCGGACTGCGAATTGCGAGTTGCGAGTGATGGCGGGGCGGTATATACTAAATGAAACATTATGAAGGGATGGTTCACAATCCATGAAACTGTTGGGCTTTGACTTTGGCGCGTCGAGCGGGCGGTGTATGCTCGGCGAATATGACGGCTCACGGCTCACGCTCTCCGAGGTACACCGTTTCCAAAACGACCCGGTGCAGATCGGCCGGCATTTGCGCTGGGACTTCCCGCGCCTGTTCCACGAACTGAAAAGCGGGCTGGCCGCGGCCGCGCGCGCGGGTCACAGGGATGTCGGGTCCGTCGGCGTCAACACTTGGGGCGTGGATTTCGGCCTGCTCGACGAATACGGGGAACTCATGTCGAACCCCTTTCACTACCGCGACGCGCTGACGGAGACCGCAATGGGCGACGTCCGCGAAATCGTGCCGGATCAGGAGCTGTACAGCCGGACGGGCATCCAGTTTATGCACTTTAACACGCTCTACCAGCTTTTCGCGCTGCGGCGGCAATACCCCGCCCTGTATGAGCGGGCGCGAAAGCTGCTCTTTATGCCCGACCTCTTTGGATACTGCCTGACCGGGAACGCGACCGCGGAGTACAGCATCGCGTCCACGACCGCAATGCTGGACGTCCGGGGCAGGGCATGGGATACGGAGCTGCTCGCAAAGCTGGGGCTGGACGCCGGGATGCTGCCCCCCGTCACGATGCCGGGCGCGGTGCTCGGCGATATGACCGGCCAGAACGTCGACGAGACGGGGATCCGCGCGAAGGTGATCTCTGTCTGCGGACATGACACGGCCGGCGCGGTGCTCGCGGCCCCGATGAGGCGCGGCGCGCCCGGCGCATACCTGAGCTGCGGCACATGGAGCCTGCTCGGTGTCGAGCTCGACGAGCCGCGGACGGACGCCGGGGCGTTCGAGGCGCAATACACAAACGAGGGCGGCTATGGCGGGACGATCCGTTTCTTAAAAAATATCATGGGACAGTGGATGGCAAACGAGATCAAGCGCGAGTACGAGCGAGCGCACGGCCCGATCTCTTTTGCGGAGATGGACGAGCAGGAGCGGAACGCGCGGCCGCATTTCGCGTTCGTCGACGTGGACGCGCCGGAGTTCGGGCTCCCGGGCCACATGACCGAGAAAATTCACGCGTTCTGCGACCGCACCGAACAGAAGCGCCCGGCGGGGCTCGGACCTTTGATCCGCTGCGTCAACGAGAGCATCGCGCTGTCGTTCCGCGCAAACATCGACGCGCTCGAACAGATTCTGGGCAGTGGCGCGCCGGGGTTTGGCGGCCTGCCGACGCTCCGCGTCGTGGGCGGCGGGATCAAAAACAAAAGCCTGATGCGCATGGCCGCGGGCGCGCTGAACCGCCCCGTCCTAACCGGCCCGGTCGAGGCGAGCGCGAGCGGGAACATCCTCGCGCAGCTTTTGGCGCTCGGCGAGATTCGCGACCGCTGGGATGCGCGGGAGATCGTCGGGCGCTCGTTCGGGGAGCAGGTATACGAGCCGGACGCGACCGACGCCGCGAGTTGGCGGGAAGCCGTCGCGCGCTTCCGCGAAACGGTTCGGGGGAAGTAGGAAGTAGCGCCGTCAATAAGACGCCGGAACGCGCCGCGCCGCTGCGCTTCCCCACGGCGCAGCTGCGTGCCGTTTCCCCGGCTGTGCAGTTGTGCGGTGCGTTCCGGCGGCGCAGTAGTGCGGCGTTTTTCTGCGGCGCGGTTCTCTGTCTATTGCGTGTTTTGCAGCGCGGCGATCGCCGTGCCGCAGAGCACGCCGTTGTCGGCTTTTACGAAGTCGCAGTAGAGCCCGTTCCGGCCGTTCGTAAATTCGCGGATGTGGTGGTCGAGTTTTCCGCGCAGCAGCTTCGACTTATAGAACGTCGTGCCGTCCGCCGTCACGCAGACAGGCGCGTTCGGGTTCTTGCCGCGCCCGGTTTTACGCAGGATCGCCGTGACGTTCACCGCCGTAAAAATCGCAATCCGTTCGACGAGCGCGTC
>JAITSR010000122.1 GCA_031287655.1 Clostridiales bacterium | reverse complement strand
TCGCTCAGCGTCTCGTTCATGCTGCCCGTGCGATAGCCCAAAAGGTCGAGCGCGATATAGGTAAAGCCGATTTTCCGAAATTCACTATGAACCGCCTCGCGCCTTGCCCGGTCTGACGTCAGCGCCGCAAATCCGCGCTCGTCGGTCTCGATCCGCGCAAGGTTCCCATGATGGCGCACGCGCACCTGCCGCAATCCCATGTCGAGCAAATACTGCTCCGCGCGGTCGACGGCGGAAAGGCGCTCCGGCGTAATCTGCTCCCCGTATGGGAAGCGTGACGAGAGGCACGCAAAGCTCTGCTTATCCCACGTCGGCAGCCCCAGTTCCTTTGAAATGGCCCTTATCTCCTGCTTTGATAGCCCGGCCTCGCGCAACGGACTCTTGACGCCCTGCTCGCTGACCGCGACAAGGCCCGGCCGAAAATCGCCGTTGTCGTCCAGATTGGAGCCCTCCGCAACATATTCCGCGCCGTTTTCGCGCGCGATCGCCCATATTTTCTGAAACAACTCGCTTTTGCACAAGTAGCAGCGGTTCTTTGGGTTTTGAGAGAAGCCTTCGATTTCAAGCTCCTCGGATTCGCAGACAAAATGCGGGATGCGCTCCCGCTCGCAGAACGCGACGGCTTCGTCGAACTCCCGCTTCGGAAAGGAGCACGAGCGCGCCGTGACCGCAAAAGCCCGGTCGCCCAGAACGTCGTGCGCGGTTTTCACCAGCAGCGTCGAGTCGACACCGCTCGAAAACGCGACCGCGACACTGCCGAGTCCGGCCAACCCATTTTTTAGTTTTTCATATTTCTGATTCAATTCCACATCCAACATCCCGATAACCATCCTTCCCCGTACTGCGGTCCGTGTCTCCGATTCCTGTCACTTTCTATATCTTTCGTACACTATGCTGATTCAGATACTTCGCGGATCAGCTTTGTGATAAAGTCCCGCGCGTCCTCGTCCGTCATGATAAAGGAGCCGTGTGTCTCGCGGTTGCCGAGCAGATCGTTTGTCACAAAATTGTAGAACGCGTTTCCGATCGACTTGTCGCGAATGATCGAACCCACGGAGAGCGGCGACTTCACATGCACCGACGACGGGCTCACGCAGATCGCCGCGCCCCTAAAGCACACGAGCGTGTAGAGCGGGTGCCGTATGATCGGCTTGATCAAAAAGTAGCGCTGATGCCCGGAAGGCCCGGCGCTGCCGATACCCGCGCGCAAATATTCGAGCTGCGCGATCACGTCGTCTTTTGTCATCGTCATGCCGAATTTACCCGCCTCGGCGATCAGCCGTTCCTCGGCAAAGCGCTTCAGCCCCGCCGCGGTCAGGAGGTTGTAGGCCTGCGAGCTCTCATTGATCGAAAACCGCGCCGAGATCGAGTCGATCGCGAGCTGGACAAGCTGCCGCGCGTCTTCGACATAGCCGTTGCTGATCGGCTGCAGCATTTTCGCGACCTCCACGACCTGCCGCTCGTCGGTCACGCGGGCGAGCATCCGCTCCCAGATTTCCGGCAGGATGTTGTCAAAGCACAGGCCCGTATGGACTTGGAGCTTCGGAAAATGCTTGGACAGCCGCAGGAACTCGTCGAGGTAGAATGTGATATTGGACGGCGCTTCGGCGGACGCGTTCCGCTCGTCGATGCCCATTGAGAAAAAGCTGAACAGCGAAATATTGTCCGTGGAATACGCGTAGGCGCGCATCGGGTTTTCCAGATTGACGATCACGTAGCTCCACGCGACGACGCCGGTCGCGGGCGCGCGCAAGCCGCACTTTAAGATGAAGTAGTTCGTGTTGGACGCCCAAACATGGCCGTCAAGGCTCCGGTTGTCCATGTCGTAGTTCGGGATCCGCGTCGTAATCGGCAGATTCGCCCGCAGGATCCGAAACTTGGGAAGGATGTCGTCCTGCCCGGAGTTGATGTAGTGCATCAGCTTGATCGAGCGCAGCCGCCCGCCGAGCTTTTGGCTCAGGCTGTACACGACCTCCGTGATCGCCTGCATTTCGCGCGGCGACGTAGAGTTGTATATCGTAGCGCTGATCAGGCACTCCGCTTTTTCGGGACCGTCCTCGCAAAAAATGCTGTTGGAAAGGTGTTCGACGAACTCCGGCAGCGCAAGGACGAACGTCGTTTTGCTTTTATAGTCGTAAAATTCGTAATCGCAGGAATTTTTGACGGTAAAACTCTCGGAATCCGCAAGGAGGATTTCCATCATTTCGTGCTCGATTTCATCGGAAAGGGAGCTGATCGCGTCACTGCTTGTCGCCTTAAACGAAAACATGTACGCCTTTTCATCCTGCTCCAAGCTGAGGATCAGCGCGAGCCGGTCAAGCTGATCGTCCGTGAAACGGAACGGCTCTTTTAAATAGCGGTAAAACTTGGACTTGCTGCCAATGTCCAATTCAGACAGAATGTTGTCAAACAGCAGATTTTTTGCTTTCAGCTGAATATTGATAAAATCGCGTAATGTTTCAGCCATCCCCCGACCCTCCCCCTATCAGTAATTCCACTTAATTACTATATAAGCACAATCGCCAAGTTAGCCATTCGGAATTAACCTTTCGCCATTATAAGCATTTCGCAGCGCCCTGTCAATGTCACGCGCGCGAATTCGCGCTGGCCGAACAAGAACCGAAATCGGCAAAGCCGCGATTTTCACTTATATTCTCATGGGAGATTCTGAGGCGGCCGGAGCATAGACGCGATCCCGTCGATCTCGGCCTTCAACGCGTCGAATCGTTGCTGCACGCGCGCGCGCTGCGCCTCTGTGAGAGAGGCTTCGGCCGCAAACACCGCGAGCCGCCGCATTTCGCGGAGCGTCTTTTCGATTTCTTCCAGAATCTGATCGACTGCGGCCGGTGTCAGCCGCGGGTCAATATCCGCAAGCAAATCAAAATCCGGCATATGCCCCCTCCCGATGGTTTTTGTCTGCCCATCTGCCTGCCTCCGCCGGTCTGTCTACCCTTCATTACTTCCTGAAAATATCTGAGTGAGTGCCTGTTCTGGCAAAGACAATCACGCTGTCGGCGTAATAGTAGACCAGCAACCAATCGGGCTCGATGTGACATTCCCTGTTATCAGCGTAATCCCCTATCAGTTTGTGGTCACGATTTTTCGCCGGAAGCGGAACATCTTCGTTGACGAGTTTCTCTATGACGGCTTTCAGCTTCTTTATGTCGCGGCCGCGCTTTTGCATGAGCGACAGGTCGCTTTGGAACTTGTTGGTATATTCCGGTATCAACACGGCTATATCCCCAAGTTCAAAAACATCTCATCAGTCGTACTAAAACGGTGAGGGCCATTTTTGGCAATGCTTTCAGCTTCGCGCAGCGCGGCGATCGTTTCGTCGTTATACGCAGGGGCTTTGATTGGGAACGGAATACCGTTGTTCAAAATGACTTGCCGGAGAAATATTGTGACGGCTTCCGAAGTCGTCATCCCTAAATACCGCAAAACATAGTCGGCCTGAGATTTAATCTCCGGGTCAATGCGAATCGTCATAGCAGATGATTTTGCCATAAAAACTCCTTTTATTGACCATTATACTCCATTGCATGTGCGATGTAAATACATTATACAAGGTTCTTCTTGGGTTTCATTTATTGAAATGCTCGTACGACCGTGGTATACTTTTGTCCGACGCATGAATTGCCAACGCCGTTGCGCGGCGCCGGCGGAAAAGGAATGGTCATCAATTTGGAATCAGCTAAGAATTTATCCGCGGTAAAAGCGCTTCGGATCATTGAATACCTCGCGTCCCGCGACAACGAACCGCAGCGGCTGCAGGACGTCGCAAACAGTCTTGCGATGAGCAACAGCACGGTCTTTCGCTTTTTACAGGCGCTCGCGCAGAGCGGCTATGTCAGTCAGCAGGCGGATACGTCGCGCTACTTTTTGACGACGAAGATTTGCTCGGTCGCAAACCATGTCTCGGCAAATCTGCACATCTATGATTTGGCGCTGCCGATCATGAAGCGGCTCGCGGCTGAGTTTGACGAATCGGTGTGCCTCGCGGTCGAGCAGGACATGTCGGTCGTCTATGTCGGCGTCGTGCGCGGCCCGCAGCAGATTCTGCACGCGACGCAGTACATCGGAAATCACGCGCCCATGCATTGTACGGGGGTCGGCAAGCTCCTGCTGCTGAATTACTCGGCGGAGGAGCTCGACGGCTTCGTCAAGCGGAAGGGGCTGCCCAAACTCACGCAGAACACGCTCACCACAAAAAAAGCCTTGCAAAAAGAGCTCCGCGCCGTGCAAAAAAACGGGTACGCGCTCGACAACGAAGAATGTGAGATCGGGGCGCGCTGTATCGCCGTCGCGGCGCGCGACTACACGGGAAAAATCGTCGCGGCGGTCAGCGTGACCGGGCCGACAATGCGCATGACCAACGACCGGCTGATGGGTCGGCTCGAAGTTCTGAATCGCGCCGGCCGGGAGCTCTCCGCGTCGCTCGGATACGAACCGGTCTAGCGGGGCCCTCCGCCGCGGCGCTCGGATACGCGCCAATTCATTCAGGAGGACCCCCATAATTAGTCAGCGGTTAACGTGTTCGCAATCGTCGCCGTGGCCGGGTCAAGGCCCCATCGTTCGCTCCCGCTCACTTCCACGGCTCGTTGCTCACACTATTTCCACTTCGCTTCTTCCGCCTCCCGGCGGCGCTCAGT
>JAITSR010000290.1 GCA_031287655.1 Clostridiales bacterium | reverse complement strand
AGGCGTGATCCCAAGCGGCGGCTGCGCGAGCTCAAAAAGCGCGACGCGCACGACGTCGCCCGCCCGCAGCGCGTAATTCGTGCGCGCCGGTTCGCCGTTTACAGAAATCAGGCTGTTGGTTTTCAGTTGTTTTAACAGCCGGGCGGATACGGAAAACTCCGTTTTTAAAAACTGCCCGAGGTTCCGCCCCTCGTCGCCCGCCCCCGCGGTCCGCAATAGTTCCGTCATTGATTCTCCGCGTTTGTCAACAACTTTTTTTTATGATACAATCAGAAAGTCAATTGTAACAGATCAGACGCTGCGGAGCAACGTCCGTCGCCGACTGGTTACAATCAATTCATTTCAGAAATGGACAGGGACAAAATGGTCTATAGCATGACCGGGTTCGGCAGAGGCGAAGCCTCGTCGGACGTTCGTAAATTCACCGTTGAAATCCGATCGATCAACCACCGCTACTGCGACGTCAGCATCAAAATGCCGCGCGCGCTGTCAAAGTTTGAGGACAGGGTACGCAAAGCGGTCCTGGCCGGGGTCAGCCGCGGCAAGCTCGAGGTTTTCGTGGGCTGCGAGGAATTTGGCGAGCGGGCGCGCAAGGTCACGATCGACATGGGCCTCGCCGAGGCCTACCACGGGGCGATGCGCAAGCTGCAAGAGCGCTTTGGGCTGCTGCATGACGACATCACGGTCACGGCGTTTTTGCGCGTCCCGGACATCTTAAAGGTCGAAGACGCGGAGCCGGACGAGGGCGAGGTTCTGGGCCTGCTCGACAGGGCGGTCGGCGACGCGCTCGGCGCGTTGGTTGAAATGCGCGGACGCGAAGGCGAAAAGCTGATCGCGGACATTCGCGAAAAATTCTCCGCCGTCTCGGAGCTGCTCGATCAGGTCGCGGCGCGCGCGCCTTTCGTCGTCGAGGACTACCGGGCAAGGCTTGCCGCGCGGATCAAGGAATTGCTCGGGCAGACCGCGCCGGACGAGGCGAGGCTCGCGATGGAGGTCGCGGTCTTTGCCGACCGCTGCAGCGTCGACGAGGAAATCGTACGCTTTAGAAGCCATCTTTCACAGGCGGAAAAGTGCTGCGCGTCCGGTCAGCCCGTCGGGCGCAAGCTGGACTTTATCTTGCAGGAGATCAACCGGGAGATCAACACGATCGGCTCAAAGTCAAACGACCTCTTGATCGGCGGCAAGGTTGTGGAAATCAAGGCCGAGGTCGAAAAAATCCGGGAGCAGATTCAAAATTTGGAATGAGTATGGGGTAACAAGCCGTGAAATTGATCAATATCGGTTTTGGCAATATCGTTTTTGCGAACCGGCTGATCGCGATCGTAAGTCCCGAATCCGCGCCGGTAAAAAGGCTCGTGCAGGACGCCCGCGACCGGGGGATGCTGATCGACGCGACCTACGGGAGGCGCACGCGCGCGGTGCTGATCACGGACAGCGACCATGTGATCCTGTCCGCGGTTCAGCCGGAGACCGTCGCGAACCGCCTGAACACAAAGGATTCCGAGCAGGACGGGGAAGATTCGGAATTTGACGATGCGCAATCGCCCCTATAGGGACTGTCTATTGTATTCTGCCTTTTGCGGGAAGGAACGGTCATGTTGCGGGAAGGAACGGTCATATTGATATGAGTGTGAATTACAATATCGGCAGTACCGCCGGCCGCGGGCGTCTGCTGGTCGTCTCCGCCCCCTCCGGCGCGGGCAAGGGGACCGTAATCGGCGAACTGCGCAAGCTCGACCCGAACATCGTCCCGTCGATCTCCCTGACCTCGCGTGAGCCGCGCGCGGGGGAGACGGAGGGCGTCCACTACTTTTTCGTGCCAAAAGAGCGCTTCCGGCAGATGGCGGACGACGGCGGTTTTGTCGAGTGGGACGAGTATCAGGGCAACTATTACGGCACGTCCAAGGCGTTTATCGCCGGCAGGCTCAGCGAGGGGAAGGACATCGTCTTTGACATCACGATCAAAGGCGCGTTCGCGATTCGGGAACAGCGCCCGGACGCGGTGCTCGTGTTCCTCGTGCCGCCGTCGTTCACCGAGTTGGAGCGGCGGCTCAGGTTCCGCGGGACGGAGACCGAGGAGTCGCTCAGGGGACGGCTTGCTGAGGCGCGCCGCGAGGTGGAGTTTATCGAGCGCTTCGACTACTGCATCGTAAACGACGTCGCGTCCGAGGCCGCGGCGCGCCTGCTTGCGATCGCCACGGCCGAAAAAAACCGCGTGCGCGGCGCCTCGGACGCGGCGGCGATCCGGGACCGGATATTAGGATAATTTTACTTTACACTGACGGACTGGAAAGTGAGGGAAACAACTTGATTTCACCTGACATCAAGGACTTAATGCGCGACATGGACAGCCGCTACACGCTGGTTGTGACGGTGTCGAAGCGGGCAAGGCAGCTGACGGACGGCGCGGAGCCGCTGACACGGTTCCACTCGGACAAACCCGTGACGCTCGCGATCCATGAAATCGCGGAGGGCAAGGTCGAGCATTTTCGCGACGCGGGCGCGAACAGGCAAAAGGCGTCCGTACCCAGTGACGGCGCGCAGAGGATCGGGGAACTCCGCGGTTCCGACCTCTATGACGACGGAGTCTACGGCGGGCATGAAGATACGCGCAGGCGCGGTACTCACGCCGAAGACCGCTATTCGGACGAAACGGACGACGACGGCGGCCTTGGTTTGGGCGAGTCCGACGAGTATGCCGGGGAGCGCGAAGAAACCGACGAGGACCCCGATGCGGATATGCCGGACGAGGATATGCTGGACGCGGATTTGTTGGATTCGGATACGCGGGACGGCATTGATAATTATGAATTATGAATTAGGTATTAGGAATTGTGTTTTGCGCATTGTGAATTTATAATTGTAAATTGTGAA
>JAITSR010000060.1 GCA_031287655.1 Clostridiales bacterium | reverse complement strand
CTTGCAAAATCCGGAAAAACAGTGCAATATGGAAGCTGAGAATATTTAAACAGGAAGAAGTATGATGCTATGATGCTTACACATAAGAAAATTTGTGACACCGTTGAAGCCGTCGCCCCAAAATACAATATTACGAGCGCATACTACTTTGGCTCATACGCGCAAGGCTCACAGTCTGAAAACAGCGACGTTGATATTATGGTGGAATTTGACACGCCATTTAAGTCCCTTTTTACGATCAGTGCTTTGTCGATCGAATTGGAATATTTGCTGGGAATCCCGGTTGATGTTTTGAGTCTCCCTCTCCCAGAAGAAAGCCATTTGACGATAGAAAAGGTTGTTAAATGCTATGGCAGATGAGAATCTCCGGATCATTCGCCGAATGTTGCAGGAATCTGCTTATATTCTTCAATTTGTCGATGGATTGACACCAGATCTGTTCGCAAAAGACGAAAAATCGAAGCGGGCGGTGACGCAAACACTAGCAAATATTGGTGAATTGGAAAATTCATTAAGCGCTGAATTTAAAAAGAAATATGCGAAAGTGCCTTGGGCGGCAATCAGGAGAACAAGAAATGTGATCGCACACGAATATCTGTCAGTAAATTTTCAGACAATCTGGCAAACTGCTAACGAAAGCATACCGGAATTGATCGTATTGCTTGATCAAATTGAGAAAAGTGAGACGGGAACTCCGCAAGGCGGCGAAACCGCTGATTGAAAGCGGCCTAAGCGCTGAGACGCACAAGCGCTTAGGCCGTCATTTCATAAAAAGCGCATATGCCTAAAACACATGGATCGGAATCTCGGCGGGGGCGTCCAGCAGCGCTTCCAGCTCGGCGTCCAGTTTGACGAGCGTCAGCGAGAAGCCCGCCATCTCAAGCGACGTGCAGTAGTTGCCGACTTAATTCTTCGCGATCACAAGGCCCTTTTCCGAGCATTTTTTCGCGGCTTCGCCATAGAGCAGGTAGAGCTCGCTGATCGGCGTGCCGCCCAGCCCGTTCACCATGACGGCGACGCGGTCGCCGCCCGCGAAGGGGAGGTCCTCATAGATCGCGGTGAACACTTCCTCGACGATTTCCTTTGCGGATTTGATCTTTTCGCGGCGGCGGCCGGGCTCCCCGTGAATCCCGACGCCGACTTCCATCTCGTCGTCCCCGATTTCAAAGATCGGGGAGCCCTTTGCCGGCGGGGTACACGAGGTCAGGGCTACGCCCATGCTGCGCGTGACGCCGTTGACCTTCTCCCCGAGCGCGACGAGCGCGTCCAAGTCCACGCCGTTTTCGGCGGCCGCGCCGACGGCCTTTATCACAAAGAAATTCCCCGCGACGCCGCGGCGGCCCACCGTATAGGTGCTGTTTTTTACCGAAACGTCGTCGTCAATAATGACGACACCGACCTTGATCCCGTCGGCCTCCGCGAGCTCCTTTGCCATATCCCAGCTCATCCGGTCGCCCTGATAATTGTTGATCAGGTGCAGGACGCCGCGCTCGTTCGCGAGCAGTTTTGTACATTCATAGACATAATCCATCGGAGGGGCGGCGAACACGTTGCCGGGGCAGGCCGCGTCGAGAAAGCCTTTGCCCACGCACATGATATGAGCGGGCTCATGCCCCGAGCCGGAGCCCTGCATGATCGCGACTTTGTCTTTGGGCAAATCGCTCCGATACAGGATGTTGTACTCCGGGACCCACTTTAGCTTGTCGCTGTTTGCAAGATAGATCCCCTCGATCATTTCTTTGACAAAATTGTTGGGGTCGTTCAAAAACTTTTTCACGCGCGCGCCTCCTTTGATTTGTTTGTTTGTGAGTATTTGTTACATTACAATTGCCCGCTCAGCGCCTCGACGATCGCCTTTGCCATATCGCCGACCGCGACAATGCCGGGGTCGTATGTCCCGATGCTGCGGTCGCCGGTAAAGGACTGCCTGCCGCGCTTTGCAACCCAGCCCTTTGTCACTTCGCGGCAGTCGACGGCGGCGTCCGCCGCTTTTTGGAAGGCTTCATAGAGGGGAAGCCCCGCCGCGTCCGACTCCGCGAGGGATACGGCGATCGCGTTCAGCGCGTCGAGCAGCGTCTTGTCCCCGAGGACCGCGCCGCCGCGTTTGGAAATCCCTTCGATCGCGCTTTTTAACGCGGCGACGATGTCCGCGAGCGTGAGCTCCGCCTTGCCGCGAAACGACATGCCGCATCGCATGAACAGCGTGCCCCAGACAGGCCCGGAGCAGCCGCCGGTGTTCCCGGTGATCGAACTGGAAACATTTAACAACAGGCTGCCGATCGAAGAATGGTCATATCCGTCCCATGCTTTCAGGACGGCGTTGAAGCCGCCGGCGAGGGACGTCCCAAAATCCGCGTCTCCCATAACGCCGTCCAATTCGGAAAAATACGCTTCGTTCCGAATCGCGGTTTCGGCCATCGTCCTTACGATAGACTCAACGTGTTTCTGACTTAATCCGGCCATAGGCAAAAAACCTCCTCATAGAACTGAACATAAACTGTTACCGAATAGAACTGAACATAAACTGATACCGATATGATTCACGCAAACACGCGTCTATCATATATGATTCAAATCCGTTTTTCAAATCGTTTGATTTTCAAATCGTCTGGTTGGTTCTTTGGTTTATTTCGCCCCTTCCCAATTCAACGAAATTTTTATTTCGTTGAATTGGGTGTGTCGCCGCCCGCGCCTCCCCGTGTGATATATGCGTTTGAGAAGCCCTTGTCCGTAAAGTAATTCAGGCCGATCGCCTCCCGCACCTCCGCGAGCGTGCGGTCCGATTGCTCCCGCGCAGACTCCGTCCCGGCCTTTAGCAGGCCCAAGACGCCCTCCTTATCCGCCTCGTATTGAAGCCTGCGCTCGCGGATCGGCCGCAGGACGTCCTGCATGATTTCATTTAAGAGTTTTTTTACAAACACGTCGCCGAGCCCGCCGCGCCGGTAATGCGCCTTCAGTTCGCCGAGCGACGCGTAAGCCGTGCAATGGGCCGAAAACAGTTCCGGGCCGCCGAACGCGTCCAGATACAGGAACACCGGATTGCCGTCCGTCTCCCCGGGGTCGCTGACCCGCAGATGGTTTGGGTCCGTGAACATGTTCATCACCTTTTCGCGAATGGTGTCCGGATCGTCCTTTAAATAGATACAGTTGCCGAGCGATTTGCTCATCTTCGCGTTTCCGTCCGTGCCGACGAGCCTGTATGAGGTTTCGTCGTCCGGCAGCACGGCCTCCGGCTCGACGAGCACGTCCGTTTTATAAATGCGGTTGAACGAATGGACGATCTCGCGCGTCTGCTCGAGCATCGGAAGCTGATCCGCGCCGACCGGCACGTAGTGCGCCTTAAACGCCGTGATGTCGGCGGCTTGGCTGATCGGATACGTCATGAAACCGACCGGCAGGCTTTTTTCAAAATTCCGCGCCGCGATCTCCGCCTTGACCGTTGGGTTGCGCTCGAGCCGTGCCATCGTCACGAGATTCGCGAAGTACATCGGCAGCTCATATAACGCCGGGATGTGCGACTGGACAAAAAAGCTGCACCGCTCCGGCGAGAGCCCCGCCCCCAGATAGTCAAGCGCGACCTCGAGGATGTTCTCCCTTATTTTCTCCGGGTCCTCCGCGTTGTCCGTCAGCGCCTGAATGTCCGCGATCATGATAAACGCGGTATACTTGCCGCTGTCAAGCATCTCTTTGCGTTTTTTCAGCGAGCCCACGTAGTGCCCCAAGTGCAGCGCGCCGGTCGGACGGTCGCCCGTCAGGATGATTTTCTTCTCGTCAGCCAATTTTCCTCATTCCTTCCTTATACTCCATAGTTTACCATTATTATATTCCACAGTCCACCATTGTTGTGGTCCATAGTCTACCATTGTTATAGCCCATATTATTATGGTTCGTTCCGATCAAACTCCGCCGCGGACGCCGCGTCTTGTTCCCGCTCAGGTTCCGCGGCGGACACCACATCTTGCTCCTGTTCAGGCTCCGCCGCGAGTTCAAAACTGAGGTCGGGTAAATCCTTTTTGGACTTAAAACCGAACAGCCGGTAAAACTCGTCGGTCACATCATATGTCATCGGCCGACCCGGAAGGCTCGCGCGCCCGGACTCCGCAATCAGCCGCCGATCCAGCAGTTTTGAGATCGGACTGTCCGAATTGACGCCGCGTATCTTTTCGACGAGCGCGCGCGTCACATTCGTGTTGTACGCGACAATTGAAAGCGTCTCATACGCCGCCTGCGAAAGCCCCTGCTTCTGCCGCTGCTCAAACAGCCGGTTGACGTATCGGGCCAGCTCCGGGCGTGTGCAAAGCTGATACCGCCCGTCCAACTCCCGCAACAGAAGCCCGCGGCGCGAACGCAGCAAACGGGCGGCCATATTGTCGAGCAGCGCCTTTGCCTGAGACGGCTTCAATTCCAGTATCCCGGCGATCCGGTCCAGCGGCAGCGCCTCTCCCGACACAAACAGCAACGCCTCTGCCGCGGCCTCAAGGTCAAGGAGCGGATCGGCGGCGGCGTCTGTGTCAGCGGTGTTGGCGACGAGTGCGTCCGCGGCAAGCGCGTCGGCGCCCTTATCCTTTGTGATCTCGTTTAGTTCGATGATTCGTCGACCCCATCCATTCTCCGGCTGACCAAAAGGCCGCCGAACAGCTTTTTTTGCCGCAGCCGCACCCGATTTTGCCGCGAAAGCTCCAAAATCGCGAGAAAAGCGGTCACGACGGCGCGTCTGGTTTGCTTTTTCGGATCGAAGAACCGTTGAAACAAAAAACGGGGCCGCTCGACGAGGCAACGGAGGATTTCACGAATCTTCAACGCTATCGGCACTTGATCGCGCTCAATGATCTTGCCGACCTTCGCGCCGACGTCCTCGTGAGAACGCCGGTTTTCCTCGAGCAGCCGCCGATAGACGTGAAAGAGCCGGTCGCGGTCCATATCGAACAGCGAGAGCTGCCGGTTTGCGTCCGGGCGGAACTCATAGCCAACGCCGATCCTGATACCGTCGGCGGCGCCTGCACCGTCCGCGTCGTAAACGCCGTCGGCAATCAAAGAGCCGCCGCTCCCACCGAATACGATGCCGTCCCCGCCGCTCATCGCGCCTCCATCGCCCCCGGCCGCGCCAAAAAAGCCGGACCCCGCGCCGGGGCCGACCGCAACAAGGCCGCCGGGCCGATAGTGCGCCTCTCCCCAATACGCCGCCTGCTCGCGGAGCGTCGCGCCAAATTCCTTGTAGCGCTTATATTCGATCATGCTGACCACAAGCGCCGCCCTGGGGTCCGCGTCCCCGTCGCCGTCCTCCCCCTCCGCGCGCGCGGGCGGCGGCAGCATGAGGCGGGACTTGATGTGCAGGAGCGTCGACGCCATCACAAGAAATTCGCTCGCGACGTCCAAATCCAGCTCTTGCATCGCGGCGATATAGTCAAGATACTGATCCGCAACCAGACTGATCGGAATATCGTAGATGTCGATCTTATTCTTCTCAATCAGGTGGAAAAGTAAGTCAAACGGACCTTCAAAGGCGTCTATTTTGATAGTGTATGGTTCTTTCGTCTGATACGCTTCCATCGCGTTCTATTATAATGAGCCGCAGCAAAAAAAGCAAGAAAAAGACGATACGGAAAAGACGATACAGAATCCCGTGAGGTTAAAATGCAGCGGAGTAAATGCGAGTGAGCGCGTAGGTTGCAGGGAGCGATGGGAAATGGTAAATTATGACAATGTTACCGATCGCGAGAAATCCGCAAACCGGAAGCCCTTCTAGCGTAGAGTTTTTGAGCGCGAATCTGAGCAAGAAGCAGCAGAGGATTTTAGACGCTTTGCCG
>JAITSR010000052.1 GCA_031287655.1 Clostridiales bacterium | reverse complement strand
GTGGAGCTGCGAGCTCTACGACACGCAGAGCGGCGATATTTTCCCGATCGAGGCGGCGGTCGACGCGACCGACGCGGCGGACTCAGCGGAGTCCGCGGACGCATCGAATATCTGGACGACGGTCACGCGCCCGCTCTATGAGCACGACAGCCTGCTGCTAAAGCTGACGCCAAAGGCCGCGGACGTATCGGTTCCCGCCGTGTCGGCCGCGGTCGGCGCGACCGACGGCTTGCTTGTGACCGCGCGCCCCGGCTGGCCGACGCCCGCCGACGCCCGTTCAGGACCCGCCGCCGGGGCGGCCCCGCGTCAACACTTCTATAACGCCGTTCCGGTTACGCTTGAGGAGCCCAACGTCCTTTTGCTCGACCTCGCGGAATACGCGCTCGACGGCGAGGCGCTTTTGCCGCGTGAGGAAATCCTGCGGCTCGACAACGCCCTGCGGAAAAGGCTCGGCTGGCCGACGCGCGCGGAGGCCGTCGCGCAGCCTTGGGTTGAAAAGGACACGGAGACGCGGCACACCGTCACGCTGCGCTACACATTTGAGAGCGAAATCGCGGTTCGCGGCGCAAAGCTCGCGCTCGAGCGCAGCGAGCTTGCCGAGATCCGCCTGAACGGCGCGGACGTCCCGGCAAAGAGCGGGCGGACTGCGAGCGACGGTTGGTTTGTGGACAGGTGTATTCACACGGTCCCGCTGCCGGAACTCGCGGTCGGAAAGAACACACTCGAAGTGCGCTATCGCTACGGCAGGAAGGTGGACCTTGAGGCGCTCTACCTGCTCGGCGACTTCGGCGTGCGTGTGAGCGGCTGCGACGCGGCGCTGACGCGACCCGTCCGGGAACTGCACTTCGGCGACATCACGCGGCAGGGGCTCCCCTTCTACGGCGGCAACATCGTCTATCACCTTTCTGCCGCGACGAACGGAGACAGTCTCACGATCGACGCTCCGTATTACCGCGGACAGCTGCTCGGCGTCTCGGTGGACGGGCGGGAGCGCGGCCACATCATCTATTCCCCCTACCGCCTGACGGTCGACGGCATCGCGTCAGACGCCGCCGCCCCGGACGCCGCGGCTTTGGCAACCGGTCTCGCCGCAGACGGCACGGCAGCCGCCGACATCGGCCGGATACACAAGGTCGATCTGCGCTTTTTTGGCAACCGGATCAACACGTTCGGCCAGCTGCACTGCAACGTCCGCACGCCCGGATTCTGGTGGGGACCGAACTCGTGGCGCACCTCGGGGCAGGAGTGGAGCTATGAGTACCGCTTCTGGGAGCAGGGCATCCTAAAGTCGCCCGAGATCACCTAATAAACATTTATATGAATTGGACGGTAAAAACAATTGCTACAATACAAGCTGGTCGTCACAGACCTTGACGCGACGCTGCTGGACAGCCGCGGCGAAATTACGGAAAATACACGGCGCGCCGTGCGCGCGTATCAGGAGAGCGGCGGAATCTTCACGATCGCGACCGGGCGCATGGAGGGGGCTGCGCGGCGCTTCGCCGAGCAAGTCGGCGTGAAAGTCCCGATCATTTCGTTCAACGGCGGCAAGATCGTCAGTTTGCAAGACGGCGCCGTGATCTACGAGACCTTCCTCGATCCCGATTGCGGCACGCGGGCCTACCTCGCGCTGCGCGCGCTCAAAAAAGACGTGATCGTCTATCTCAATCAGGAGCGCTATGTCGCCGAGCGCAACGCCGTGATCGAAAAGTACATCGCGCGCGTTCAGTATGACGTGTCGATTGTGGACGACATTCACGCGATTGTCGGCGCAGGGGACCGCCGCTTAAAAAAGCTCCTTACGATCGACCCAAAGCAGGAGACCGATTTGATCCTGAACACGATCCGGCCGATTTTCGGAGCGCTGTTCAACTGCGTCAAATCGGACCCGGAGTACTATGAAATCCTGCCGCCAAACACGTCAAAGGGCGACGCGCTTGTCCGGCTCGCGCGCCACCTCGGCGTCCCGATCGAGACTACGGTCGCGGTCGGCGACCATCTGAACGACATTCCGATGTTTGAGGCCGCAGGTTTCGGAGTCGCGGTCGCAAACGCGACGCCGGAGGCGCTTTTGGCCGCGGACTATGTCACAGCCTCCAACGACGACGACGGCATCGCAGTGCTGCTGCAAAAAATCATCGCGGGCGAGCCGCTGGGGTAAAGGACAGGCAATACCCGCCTGCTGTGATTAGTTGAAAAGGATATATTTTTGAAAAGTCTCTAAGACTTTTTCTGTCTCGGCTTCGTTTTGGGCCGGTGTGATATAGACATCAGCATTTTGATCAACTACCACCGCCGCATCAAAATTTTCTGTTAAGTAGGCTTGTGCAAAATTATACTTGTTTTGTTGAATGTTGTACCTATAAATAGTCGCGCATAAAATTTCACCAATTTGCTGAACGCCGCCTATAAAATGATATGACCCATTGTTCCCTTCGGCTTCGCCTTTCATGTTCAGTGTTGCGCTGATTTTTTTGTATCCGATTACGGAGCGATAGAAAGTTCCGTAGATATTTATTTCGACTTGCTTTATAAGGCTTTCCGTATCGTCGTTTGGCTGAAATAGACCGACTGATGAATAATCTATACGACTCGGAAACGGCACGACGATAGCCAAAATCAGCAGTGCCAAAACAATTATTCCGATAGTCAGCCAAGTCTTATTTTTCATTCACAGCACCCTCCCTTTTTACCATCACACTGACGTCAACAGCATTATAGCAACTATGCGGGTATTTTGCCAGACCAGAAAATTGCAAATTGCAAATTGCTTTGGCAAACCGCCTCGTTGGACCGCACGGCTTCCCGGCGGCGGCGCGATTCTCGCAATCGACGAAATTCAAAAGGTCAAGAAATGGTCGTCTATCGTCAAACTTCTTTGGGACGAGGACGATAGATTGCGCATGCCGTTAAAGGTGGTTCTTACCGGCTCGTCTTCGCTCCTGCTGCAAAAAGGGCTTGCGGAGTCTCTGATGGGAAGATTTGAGATGCTGTATTCACCGCATTGGAACTATGCCGAGTGCAAGTAAAGACCCCGCTGCCGTCTGTACTCACCCCGCGGCTTTATTGGAACGCGGGATTCGCAAAACGGTATTCGCCAATAAACAACACTGTCTCGTTAGTATTATCCCGAATGAGGTAGGTAAACGGTCTGGCCGCGTGAAATTGCATGATGACGGGTTCAGTGCCCCCCGAACCTGCCGGACCGACCGCAATGATCGTCTCGGCCGTAGCCTCCGTCCCTTCTTCATTTACTTCGATGCTTACGCTCTGCGTCGCGGAAAGAATACTGAGTGCCATACCACAGTTTTCCACCATTGTATCGTTGAAACCCTGACAGTCTTCCCTAAACGCGTCATGAACGCCAAGAGCCCGCATCATTTCTATTAAATCGATCCTTTTACTCTCAGCCTTGAATTTGGGCAGCTTCACATTCACAAGCGCCGGTTTCCGCTGCGAAAGCGCGAGTGACATTTGTTCCGCGCCGATCTGCCCGCCCACTGTGCGCGGCAAAAAGAGCAGCATTGACATATCGGCGCCGTAATATTTCATCTCAAGCATTTGAAAATCACCGTTCTCATAATAGTTATAATGGTCGATCGAATGCATGAAGTATGTCTCAGCCGGTGTTCCGTCTTTGTTCGTAAAAACGTCGTTTTTTCCGGGGAGATCGAAAACATTCAGCCATTCGCTTTTGAAGTAAATAGTATTGATCAGGGAGGTCAAATTATTCC
>JAITSR010000050.1 GCA_031287655.1 Clostridiales bacterium | reverse complement strand
ACGTCACGCGGTTATAGAGGATGTTCCACGAGGCTGCGGCTTCGGGTGTGTAGAGTGAAACGACCTTTTTGATGACGCCGGAGTCCCCGAGCAGATTCAGCATAAGGCCCGCAACGACGACCCATGAAAGGAAGTGCGGAAACGTAAACACGGTTTGCAGCGTCCGTTTTACCTTCTTCTGCCGAATCTCGTTGAGCATCAGCGAGAGCAGGATCGGGACCGGAAACGCAAAAATCACGCGATACAACGAAATGATGATTGTGTTTCGGAATGCGGAAAAAAACTCAGGCTCGCTCATCATTGTGCGAAAATGCTGAAAACCGACCCAAGGACTTTTTGCGATCCCGGCGAGCGTGTAAGTTTTAAACGCGAGTTGGATGCCATAAATCGGAACATAACGGAACAGGATGATCAACGCGAAAACCGGTATTGCCATCAAATAGATCAACTTGTACTTTTTTAGAGCCTTCAAAAGCCGTTTTCGGTCATCTTTCGTCCGAAGTCCGTATCGGACCTGCGTACCGGTCCCCCCCAGATACGAAGCCATTCCGCGCCCTCCATCTCCCACCATGATGAGTTTACCGAGAGTGCAGATAAGTATACTTATTTGCACTGTCAGAATTTGGAATTTACGAGCTATATGTGGTATTGGTGATGAAGACGTACTACAGGATATGGTAGCAGTTTTGGAAAAAAAGAGAGTGCAAATAAGTATACTTATCTGCACTCTTCACTTGCCCAGTATATTCCGCGCATAACACATTTGTCAATAACTTTTGTGGATTTTGATAAAAATTATTTTTTATTTCCTGTTTCACTATCTGAATCGGCCGAATACGCTATTAGCGATCGCGCGGGGGCCTTTGCCCATAGGCGCGGAGCCTGTGATGCAGGTAGTCGAGACAGGCCTGCGCGCACTGCGCCGCGCCGTATGCCGTATAGTCTAGGTCGTCCACGATCCAGCCGTCAAATCCGGCTTCCAGCAAAATCGAATGGATCGCCGGAAAATCAACGACACCGCGCCCGAGTTCAACCCAGCGCCCATAGGAGTCCACGTCATACGCGCCGGAGTCGGAAGGGGCGGTTTTGCCCGGCCACAGCGCGCCTTCTTTTCGGTCGCCGAGCAAAATATCCTTATAGTGGACATAGCGGTTGATACGGCCGACGTATTTTTGAACCGACGCCGTCACATCCCATCCGCACAACGCCGCCTGACCGACATCCAAGCAGAGGCTGACGTATTGGGGATCGGTTTCGGCCATAAAACGGGAAAATGGTTCTTCCCATTGCAGCACACTGCCCCAATGCTGATGCCATGAAGCGTACACGCCTTCCGCGCGCGCGATTTGCGCAAAACGGTTGACATTTTCAGCCATCATCCCGGCAAAACCGCCGCGGTCCTCCGGCCATTCTTTACGGCCGTGATAAAACTCGTCAAACAGGATATCCGACCCGCCCGCTTCGCGAATGAACGCCGCGTACCGTTTTACGAGCTCCGTACTCTCGTCGTTTGTCTTTTTGCCGCCCATCGGAACGGCAATGTAATAAGAGGACAAGGCGAGCCCATGCAGATCAAGCAGCGCTTTTAGTTGACCGGGCTTTGACGCGTAACTCTGGTAGAGAAACGGCCAACAGCACTCCAAGCCGTCCAAACCGATTGTTGCGGCTTCGTCGAGCATACGATGAAAATTTTCAAAATGGCCGTCCCGCAGCCAGATCTGCATACCGAATCCCAGTTTCATATGAACCTCCGAGCGACGCGCATTAAAGAATTCCTCCTTTTTCTCACTTTGTTTTTTTGAATGACTTTTTGCGCTTTTATAACATTGCCGTGCTCAGCATATTCTAACGAAGGTGCATTTGTCAATACGTTTTTGTGGATTTTGCAAAAAAATATTTCGACCGAATATTCCGGCTTGAAATTTTGGCCAAAAAGAAAGGGCGGCCAAGAATGGCCACCCTCGTTTTTTTGGATCACGCGTCTGCGGATCATACGTCTGCGTTTGCTTCTTACTGGCCGTAGACCTCTTGCTTCCACGCCGCGTAGGCTTCCTTGACGGCATCCAGCACCTTGTCGACGCCGGCGGCCTTGTACTGCGCGATAATCTCCGGAACGCCGTTGTTGCCATTCACGCCGGACAGGATGCCCTTTTGAAGCTGATCGGAAACGTTGTAGATCGCGGCGTACTCGGACTCAAAGCCCGCCTGATCAAAGCGGAAGCCGAGGGACTCATGGTTCCACGCCTCAGCCGTCAGGGCTGCCATCTGCTTGTATTTTTCCGGGTCTTCGGAAGCCGCGAGCAGCTGCTTGAACCGATTGCCAAGCGTCCACATGCCGCCGTGCGAGTCGGACCAGCCGTTCATCGCCTTCGGAAGCACCATGCCGCGGTCGTCGAGTGTGTAGTGCGTGCCGTCGATGCCCCAAGCCATGATGTTCAGGAGTTTTTCGTCCTGATGCATGGAATCGATGTACATCATCGCGCGCGCCGGATCTCTGGACGAGACCGGGATGCCGAGCATCGAGCCGCCGGCGTGCGTCGTAACGTTGACCGACGCGGAGGTCTGCTGCTCAATCAACTTCAGGTCGGGGTTGCCGGACTGGCCTTCGAGCTCATGCGACTTTACTTGCCCGCCCTTCAAAACCTGATCGAACGTGATGAGGAATTTGCCCGCGTTCAGCTCGTCGATCGTGTTATAGGTCTTTAGCTGCGAATCGGGGTTGACATAACCCGCCGCGACCCACTTTGTCATCCAGTCGACATGGGTCAGGACCTCCGGAGCTTCCCATATAAATTCCGGCACGCCGTCCCGCGCGTTGGGCTCGCCGATGCGAAGGCCGATCGGGTCCATGTTGTTCAGATAGCCCTGAATGAACGGGGACTTAAAAGACCAGCCCGTCGTCGCGAGCAGCGGGTAGTAGCCGGGGTTCTCATCCTTGAATTGCTTCAAATAAGGCTCGATTTCCTCATAGTCGTCGATCGCCGTGATGTCGATGTTATACTTTTCGACATAGTCCTTGTTCCAGATCAGACCGCCCGGCACGCACAACTCCTTATTCGTCGGCACGGCGTAGTTGAAGCCGCCGACCTGATTGGCCGGGATGAACGCGCCGAGGTCGATCACGGTCTGCGGCGCGTAGGTCGCGAGCAGATCGCCGTGAGGAGCGGACGGGTCGTTCAGCTTTAACAAGCTGCCGTTGTTGATGTTGGACATGTAGTGCATCCATTCCGGCGTCCAGAAGATGTCGATTTTCTCGCCGGCGCGGAGCGGTACGAGCGCCTTTGTATCCCATTCAGCGCCTGTGATCATCGTAAACTTGATCGTCGCGTTGAACTTGGGCTGGATGATCTCGTTGAGCGCCTGCTCAATGACCGTGTGCTGGTCGGACGGGATCGTGCAATACATGTAATAAGTGATTTCATACGGCGCCAAATCGGAAGCCACAGGGGCAGCCGCCGTCGTCGCGGCCTCAGTGGCCGCCGCGGTCGTCGCCGCGGCCGTCGTAGCCGCAGCCTCCGCAGTGGTCGCCGCAGCCGTCGTCGCGGCCTCTGTCGCCGCAGCGGCGGTCGTCGCAGCCGCGGTAGTGGCGGCAGCCGTCGTCGCAGCCTGCTGGCCGCTTGTTCCGCACGCCGCGAGCGCGGTGAGCATTGTCAGCGCCAGCACGATTGCAATGATTTTCTTTACCATGAAATAATTCCTCCTTGTTTTTGCTTTGTTTTTTGCACAGCT
>JAITSR010000030.1 GCA_031287655.1 Clostridiales bacterium | reverse complement strand
GTCCGCGGCCATATCGACACGCCCGGATACGTCAATATCGGCGGCGCTCACAAATCCAAAAACCTCCGCGCCGTCCTCCAAACCTGAGAACACCGCCCGCGCCGCCTGCGCCGTATTTGCCGCTCTCGCCGCGCGCTCCGCCTCAAACCGCGCGAGCAGCTCCTGTCCATACTGCCCGCGCCCCCGGAACACGAGATGAATGTTCCCGATATTCTCCGCCTCCACAAGGCTCACCGCCTGCGACTCGTCGGCAATGAACGTCACGGACGCGGGGATCGCCGCGTCGCCCGCGCTTTTTGCGGCGGTCTGATCCTGCTGCGGCGCTTCGGGGCCGGCCGCGATTTCCTCAGCCTTGCTGTTCGCGACCGCGGCGACCTCGAGGTACTGCAGCTCCGGATAAGAACGCACATAACCCTTCTGCGCCCCCGTGCCGCTCTGATCCACAAACACGAGCGCGGAAACGACGTCCCCTTTTTTCAGTTTGCCGGACAGGCTCGCGGAAACCCCCTTCAACGCGATCGACACCGCCGTTTTATGGTCCTGCCGCGCTTTTTGCACAAAGTTGTCGGCGATTTGGTCGAGCTCGATGAACTTCTCGGCTGTGAGCGTGTCCTCGGGGAACAGGTCCGCCGCCGCGTACTTTCCGACTGCCTGCGCGCCGTCCGTGAGCGCGCCGTCCCCGATCCCATATGCCCCGATTTCGGCTTGCCGCAGCATGGCGTCCGTAATGCGCGTGCCTGCCTCGACCCGCTCCGTGACCCGCAGCACCGTCACGGTCGCCTTTGTGCGCTCCGCTTCGTCAAAGAGCTTCCACGTCAGCGCCGCCGAAACGAGCAGGCACAGGAACGCGACGGCAAATTTCCGTTTCATAAATCGCATTGCGGCCCCCTTTATCACGCGGTTTCCAATTTTTACCTTTCAAATATACCATATATTTCCATGCCGTGCAAGCAAATATTTCCAGCCGCTCCGACTATTTTTTATCCCAAAATTAACAGTCCCGCGAGCGAGCCTTGTATTTCACACGCAATCGGTCTATGATTAGTCACAGAACAAGCGGAGGGGCTGCGGGACGCGACGGGAGCCGAAAAGGATTCGGGAGCGCGCCGCAACGGGTGCAGAAATGAGGCGGTCGCCTTACAATTATTTCCCGCGGTTGCGCAAATTCGCGGGAGACCTTGGCGCAGCCGGGGAGAGACGGTTCGGCGGGGAGTGCATGAGCTTCCATCAGATACTGTCTTTACTGTGGCCGCTCCTGATCGACCAGTTGTTCCTGCAGCTCATCAACCTCGTAAACACCGGTATGATCGCGTCCTACGGGCCTGAGGCGATCTCCGCCGTGAGCATTGTCAGCGCGCTGAACAATTTTGTCACGAACCTGTTTGTCGCGATCGCAACCGGCTGCGCCGTCGTCGTCGCCCAATACTACGGTCGGCGCGAATACCGCAGCGCCAGTGAGGCGGCGGCCCAAGCCGTCACGTCGTCCTTTTTGATCACGATTTTGATCAGCACGGCGCTCTATCTGTTCGCCGACCCGCTGATCACCCTGCTGCTCGGTGAAGCCGAGCAGCTCACGCAGGAGTACGGCCGCACGTTTCTGATCGGCAACGCGGTCTCCTTTCCGTTCTTCGCGGTCACGCAAACGGTCATGAGCGCGCTGCGCGGCTCCGGGAACACGAAGGCCTCCGTATTTTTTTCGACGGGCTTGAATGTCGCAAACGTGCTCGGCAACGTGCTGTGGCTGAACATCTTCCCACTCGGCGTCTACGGCCTGTCTGTCGCGGCCGTCGCGAGCCGCGCGATCTTTTCGGTCCTCGCGGTTCTCTACCTGCTCAACCCGCACAGCAGCCTTCACGCGTCGCCCAAGAGCTTTTTTACAATCAACCTCTCGCAGCAGCGGAGTATTCTTTTTGTCGCGGTGCCCTCGGCGCTCGAACAGATTTTTTTCCACGGCGGGCGCATTGTGACACAGGTGTTCGTCGTCGGTTTCGGCACGATGAGCACGACGGCCAACGCGATCGCGATGAATTTCAACGGCGTGCTGCAAATATCCGGCGCGGCGATCTCGGCGGCGATTGTGACGATCGCGGGTCAGTGCATCGGCATGGGAAACACCGGGGAGGCGCGCCGCTATATCCGGCTTTCGACGTTTATGGGCAGCGCCGCCTGCGCGCTCACGTCGCTGATCTGCGTCCCGCTGCTGCACCCGTTTCTGATATTTTACCATCTGCCGCCGGAGGCTTATCGGCTCGCCTATGTGACCTGCATTATGCTTCTGGTCGGGACGCCGCTCACATGGTCGGTCAGCTTTGTCACCCCCAGCGGGCTGCGGGCGGGCGGCGACGCCGTGTACACGTCCATCATGTCCCTGATCTGCATGTGGGGCGTCCGCGTCGGCCTCGGCTATCTGTTCGGCGTCACGCTCGGATTCGGGCTGTATGGCATTTGGGCCGCGATGTTCAGCGAGTGGGCGGTGCGCGGTGTGATTTTCCTTGCGCGCGCGCGGGGCGATCGATGGTGCCGGCACAAGGTGATTCAAGACTAGCGAAACTGTAAATAAATACGCATATAGATTGGAAATAAATACGCACAACAGGAGGAGTTACGGCGAAATGGAGTTTTTGAGTGATATTGAGATTGCGCAGCGCGCGCGGCCGGAGCCGATCACGGCGGTCGCGGAGGCGATCGGACTTTCCGAATCCGAGCTCGAGGTATATGGAAAATACAAGGCAAAGGTGGACTGCGGCGTCGCAAACCGGCTTTCGGAAAAGGCCGACGGCAAGCTGATCCTCGTCACGGCGATCACGCCGACGCCTGCCGGTGAAGGCAAGACGACGACGAGTGTCGGGCTTGCGGACGCGCTGCATCGTCTGCATAAAAACGTGATCCTCACGCTCCGGGAGCCGTCCCTCGGTCCGGTATTCGGGATGAAGGGCGGCGCGGCGGGCGGCGGCTATGCGCAGGTCGTCCCGATGGAGGACATCAACCTCCATTTCACAGGCGATTTTCACGCGATCGGCGCGGCAAACAATCTGCTCGCGGCAATGCTCGACAACCACATTTATCAGGGGAACGCCCTCGGGATCGACCCGCGCAAAATCACATGGAAACGCTGCGTGGACATGAACGACCGGCAGCTCCGCTTCCTTGTGGACGGGCTGAACGGGAAGGCGAACGGCACGCCGCGCGAGGACGGCTACGACATCACGGTCGCGTCCGAGGTCATGGCGGTCCTCTGTCTTTCAAAGGGGATCGGCCACCTGAAAGAAAACCTGAAAAGAATCATCGTCGGCTATACCTATGACGACAAGCCGGTCACGGCGGGCGACCTCAAGGCGCAGGGCGCGATGGCCGCGCTGCTCAAGGACGCGCTGAAGCCAAACCTCGTTCAGACGCTCGAGCACACGCCGGCGTTCGTCCACGGCGGCCCGTTCGCGAATATCGCGCATGGCTGCAACAGTATCATGGCGACGACGGCCGCGCTGAAACTCGCGGATTACGTCGTGACGGAGGCGGGCTTCGGCGCGGACCTCGGCGCGGAAAAATTCTGCGACATCAAGTGCCGGATTGCGGGGATCAAACCTTCGGTATGCGTGATCGTCGCGACCGTGCGGGCGCTGAAGCACCACGGCGGCGCTCCGAAAGCGGAACTCGCGAAGCCGGACCTCACGCGCCTTACGCGCGGACTCCCGAATCTTTTGCGCCATGTCGACAACATGCGGCGTGTGTTCGGGCTGCCCGCCGTCGTCGCGATCAACCGCTTCCCGGACGACACGGAGGCGGAACTCGCGCTGATCCGCGAGGCATGCCGAAAATCCGGGGCGGGCGTCGCGCTCTCCGAGGTCTGGGCGAAAGGCGGCGAGGGCGGACTTGCGCTCGCGACCGAGGTGCTGCGGCTGTTGGACGGTGTCGGCGGCGGCGAGGACACAGGTTCCGGCGCGGACGCTCCGCATCCCGCTTCCGCTCCCGCCGCGCCGTCGTTCCGGTACGCCTATGACGCGGAGCTGCCGATCCGAAAGAAGATCGAAGCGATCGCGCGGGACGTCTACGGCGCGGACGGGGTGGACTTCGCGCCCGCCGCGCGAAAGGAAGCGGAGCGTCTCGAAAGCCTCGGCTTCGGCTCGTTGCCGGTCTGCGTCGCAAAGACGCAGTATTCGTTTTCGGACGATCAAAAAAAACTGGGCGCGCCCACCGGCTTTCGGATCGCCGTCCGCGCGTTAAAGGTCTCGGCCGGCGCGGGCTTCATCGTCGCGCTGACCGGCGACATCATGACGATGCCGGGGCTGCCGAAATCCCCCGCCGCCGAAAAAATCGACGTCGACGACGCGGGCCGCATCTCCGGACTGTTTTAGAGAAAACCGCTGGTTACGGCAGCCTATGCATCGATAATTCCGCGAGGAACACCCAACCGATAGATGGACGGACAAAAGCCGCAAACGCTATTATACGCGATTTGAACGCGAGTAAAGGCGTGCTTCAAATAACGGCAGATACCGAAGAATACTATTTCAACTGCGGTGATTGTGATAAGGACGGTGTAGCAATGTGGCTGGAGGAAAATGTGCTGTGCGACTAATATACGGAACGAGTAACAAAGCCAAACTCGACTTTATGAAAAGACGGGTTGAACCGCTTGGAATTGAGATTTTAAGCCTCGCCGACGTCAACGCGCCAAGTCTTGATATAGACGAAAGCGGAAACAATCCGTTGGAAAACGCTAAAATCAAGGCGTTGACGTACTTCCATGCGTTACATATGCCCGTGTTTTCCTGCGATAGCGGGTTGTATTTTGATGGACTTGACGACACGCAACAACCGGGCGTTCATGTTCGTAACATAAAAGGCAAGCGTCTGGACGACAACGGGATGATTGAATATTATTCCGCTTTAGCCGCAGAGCACGGAGGACGGTTGACAGCGCGGTATAAAAACGGGATATGTCTTGTTATGGATGAACATCGCGTATATGAATACATGGGCGCGGATATTGCGAGCGAACCGTTTTATATTGTATCGAAACCGCACAATAAGAACCGAGAGGGTTTTCCGATAGATAGCCTGTCGGTGCATATCGAAAGCGGTAAGTATTACTACGATATGGATGAACATGGGGAGAAGCACTACGACACCAATGGCGGTTTTCAGCGTTTTTTCAACAGATACTTAAATGCAAAATGGTGATATCGGCAAAACATACGGAATGAGAGCTTTTTGGGCGTTAGGCAGGACAATTCCGCGATATATAAGGTCTGCGTCGCAAAGACGCAGTATTCGTTTTCAGACGATCAAAAAAAATCGGGCGCGCCCACCGGCTTTCGGATCGCCGTCCGCGC
>JAITSR010000429.1 GCA_031287655.1 Clostridiales bacterium | reverse complement strand
CATCTGCGCCTGCCTTGCCGTTGCGATCGTCTGCCTCTGGGTCGGCATATACCGCAATATGAAGGACGGCGGCGGCGGTTTTGAGGGATCGGGTACAAGAGGCGCCGCAGTGGCGGAGGGCGCGGCGCGCGCAGGAGACGTGGAAGACGCGGCGACGGACTCCGCCGGGCGCGCCGCCTCCGCCGCAAAGGCGGCAATTGCGGCGGCGACCCCCGCCGCACCGGGTACCGCCATATTCGCCGAGCCGGGTCCCGCACTGGGCGCGGCGCAGTCCGCCAAACAATCCGGCGCGCCAACCGTCGCGCCGTCCGCGCTCCCAACTGCGGTCCCAACCGCGGTCCCGTCGGAATCTCCGTCCGCCGCGCCGGACGCGACGTCGCCGACCGCTCAAACGATCGCCGCCGTGACGATCGCCCCGCCCGCCGTACCGCCTGTCTTAAACAACGTGTTGCAGAAACGGGATTTTAAAGCCACGACATCGACACTTTTGGATTCTGACGGACGGTATCTGTTCTCATGGCCGCTCGAACCGAAGTACGTCCCGCTCGCGCACGACCTGTACCGTGTCTCGAGCGGCGAGGCCGAATTATACGGACTGACGCACAACAACGGCCAGCAACGCGAGCGCCACTACGTCTACATTCTGGGCAGGAGCCACTACGGGTTCGACATCACGGCGGACCCCGGCACGGAAGTCCGCGCATCCGCCGCGGGGACCGTAATCGGCGTCTACACGAGCACGGACGAGGCGACCAATACGAGCGACTATGGCAGATATGTCGTGATCGATCATGGCCCGGCGCTCGCCGGATTGAACGTCTACACCGTTTACGCGCATTTGGAAAAATCGCTTGTGAAAACAGGGGATCAGGTGAAAAGCCGACAAAAGATCGGGCTCAGCGGCAACAGCGGCGGCTCGCGGATTCCGCATTTGCACTTGGAATTTCGGATTGAGACAAATGACCACGCGCACAACGTCGACCCGCTCGAAATGCTCCCGCCGTTTGATTTTGGCGGCCTTTCCGCCGCACCGGGCGCGGAGGGCGGTTTTATGCGCTCGTCCGTCGAGCTCTATCTGCGCATGGCCGCGTCCGCATGGAAATTCGACGTCTATGTAAAAACCGCCGTCGACAAGGTCTTTGACGACGGCATCACAATCCTCGCCGGAACGGAGCTCCAACTCGTCTCGCGCTCCGACAAGGATTTTTTGGCGTCCGTTCTCTGCAACGGCGAGACCTACCCCTACGCTCTCGACGAACTCCAATACACATACAAGTGATGAAACAAAAAACGGTTCAACAATAAACGATCAACAAAAACTCAGTTGAACAGTGCGAACCAACCGCCGCCTGTGCCTTCCGCGCTGTCGCCTCCAAATTGGACGCGCGGCGCGGTATCGGTCTTGTCCACGACGAACGCGACCCAGCCTTCAAGCGTATCGCCCGTTTTTGCAGTCGAGGTCGGCCCAATGCCGGGGTTCAGCTTTGCGGGATTGCTCGGCGGCAAGCTGATGCCTTCCGAGGAATACAGATGCAAATTCATCCGAATGTCGTTAAAGTTGAGGATCCGATCGTCCTTGGTGTCCGTGATCTTTGCGCGCACCCACGCGAGAATGAACTCTTTTCCGATCGGCGGGGAGGGATTCAAGGAATCGGCCTTCTTGATCTGCGTCGCCGCCGCCTCGCCGCGGACGACTTCCACAACCTTGACCGAGGCTGAGAATTGCTCGCAGTTGCTGTTCCCCGTTTCAAAATAATGGCTGTTGTCCACATCGATCGTAAGCGCTTTCGTCAGGGCTGTCAAAGGCTGTGTGGCCGGTGTGACCGGCTGCCCCGTATATTTTGGGTCATAACTCTTGTCTGTTTCGATGTGGACTGTGTCCTCGGCCTCGTCGTACCACACGCCCACGTCTACGGCGGATGCGAAATCCCGCAGTTTGAAATAATTGGAATCGTTGATACTATAGGCCTCGACCCGAATCGCCTTCCCGTCCACGAGCACCTTTGACGTCGAAGGCGTCGCGGCCACGAACTCGTCTGCGGCGAGCGCAAAGCTGCCGCCAAAGATCATTGCGCCGACCAGAACACCCGCTATAAAGCCCCCGCTTTGCCGCTTCGTTGAACGAGACTCGCCTTCCGGCGCGCGCGCCGCGGCCGACACCTTCGCCCGCTCACCTTCCGTTTGATTCATTTTCGCCATCTTGATGCACCTCCCTGACTATATTGCGCCACTGTAACGCGTCCTATTTTATTACAGAGGGACCAAAAAATCAAGAGCGTCGCTCGCAGTCTCGGATTACAAATTACTAAAACGAAATCCTGCAAATCACTAAAATGAAACACTGCAATTTACTAATATCCGTGATATACTATTGCTGAGAATCCCTGCTCAGGAGGAATGTCATGGACTATATTGCGCGGACGATTGACGCGACCATCGAATTGAAATTACAGGTGACAGGCGGCGTGGTGATTAAGGGCCCGAAATGGTGCGGCAAGACGACCACCGCCAAACAATTCGCCGGGAGCGTGTTGGATTTGCAAAACGCAAGGACGCTGGAACAAAACAGACAGCTTGCCGAGAATGATATTTCACTCCTGTTGGAAGGCAATTCGCCGCGGTTGATTGACGAATGGCAGGTAATCCGCCAGATTTGGAACGCCGTGCGCACGGATATTGACGAACGAAACGAGCCCGGTTTGTATATTCTGACCGGTTCGACCACGCCGACAGACGATATGTCCTTGCACACCGGGATTGGCCGCATGTCCTTTGTGGAAATGAAACCGATGACGCTGTTCGAGTCCGGTGAGAGCAATGGCGCCGTGTCGCTCAAAGAAATTGTGGACGGCACGGCGGTGGTGCGTGGTGAAAAATCGGAAATCGATTATCAGCGGCTCGCCTATCTCACTTGCCGCGGCGGATGGCCGTCAGCCATGCGCAGGAGTGAAAATATCGCGCTTGAAATCGCGAAAGAATATGTAAACGGTCTGTGTGAATCGGATATTTCCAATGTAGACGGCCGCTCACGCAATCCCGTCCTTACACGCTTTTTGCTGCGGGCTTACGCGCGGCATGTTTCCACGATTGACTCAGACGCCGCCCTGTATGATGATGTGCGCGCTCTGTACGGCGGCGTCGCCGACCAGACGCTGATGGATTACATGAACGCGCTCAGGCGGCTATATGTCATTGATGAAGTGATAGCGTGGAATCCCAATCTGCGCTCGAAAACCAGCATCCGCACGTCGCCGAAAAAGTCCTTTGCCGATCCGTCCATCGGCATTGCGGCGCTGGATATTTCGCCCAAGCAGCTGGCCCTTGATCCGGAGACCTTCGGCTTGTTTTTTGAAAATTTGGTAGAGCGTGATTTGAGCGTTTACGCGGGTAAAATCGGCGGGCATGTACGCCATTACCGCGATCGCATGGGGCTGGAATGTGACCATGTGATCCATTTTAACAATGGAAAATACGGTTTGATCCAAACAAAACTCGGGGCCGGACAAACGGAACACGGCGTGGAAAAACTGCGGGAGCTGCGCGCGCTGATTCAAAACAAAAACAAAAAATCCGGCCGCATCATCGTGACGGAACCGGATTTTTACATGGTAGTCAACGGCGGCGAAACCGCGTTTACAACGACCGACGGCATTTATGTGACGCCGATCGGGTGCCTGCGGGATTGAGGGCGAGCGACGGTCTGGCAAAATGCCCGCAAAGTTGCTATAATGCTGTTGACGTCAGTGTGACGGTAAGCGGGCGGAGGACGGATTTGGAGGGTAGTACCGATGGAAACGGTCAATGCGAACAACGCGGGCGGCATGGGCGGCGCGGACGGCATGGGCGGCGTGAGCCGCGTGGGTAACGCGGGGCACACGGATAACACGGTCAAAACGGAAAATACGGAAGGAAAAGTGATTTTGGCGCTCGTTGATGGTATGCGCCCCGACAGCATTTCTAAGTGCGGCAGTGATTTCGCGGACGCTTTCCTCAAGAAAAGTCTCTATTACGCGGAAGCGCAGACCGTGATGCCGTCTGTCACCCTCCCTTGCCATATGTCGCTGTTTCACAGCGTCGTCCCGGAGCGGCATGGCGTGACCACGAACACATACGTCCCGCCGGTGCGTCCGATTGACGGCCTGATTGAACAGTTGAACAAATTCGATAAAAAATCCGCGATTTTCTATAACTGGGAGGAGCTTCGCGATTTATGGCGTCCGGGCAATGTCGTACACAGCTGTTATATGACCGGGGACATCAGCGCCGGCGTACATTACGACGATTCCGCGCTGACCGATTTGGCGCTCGCGTACCTTCAAAAGTCCTCACCCTCGTTTTTGTTCCTGTACTTGGGGGCGACCGACATCGCGGGCCACGACTTTGGCTGGATGAGTGAAAAATACCTTCAGGCGGTCAAAACCGCGTGGAATTGCATCGAGAGGGTATACGGCGCGGCGCCGAAAGACTGCACTTTGATCGTCACGGCGGATCACGGCGGTCATGGCCGCGGTCATGGCGAGAACATTCCGGAGGATATGACGATTCCAATCGCGCTGCACATCAGTCCGGAAACTCCGGCCGCAAAGAGCGCGAAAGGCGCGAGCAGCGTAAAAGGCGCGAATAGCGCGAATATCATTGACATCGCCCCGACTGTCACAAAACTTCTCGGTGTTCCGCCCGTTAAGGAATGGGAAGGGAAAAGCCTTATTTTATGAGCGGGGGGCAGACAAGGACCTTTTGTTTTCTGTGTTGGATCGTATATTTTACGAGTTATCTGACAAGGCTCAATTTTAGCGCGGTCATTGCGGCAATCATCGAATCGGAAGGTTACTCGAAAACCGATTTGAGTCTTGTCGTCACATGCGGTTTCATCATGTATGGGTTCGGGCAATTGGTCAGCGGTTTCCTTGGTGATAAAATAAGCCCGGAAAAGCTAATATTTGCGGGCTTGTCCGCCATCGCCGTTTTTAACGCGCTCCTGCCTTTTTGCGCAAGCATCTTCGCGATGACGCTCGTATGGAGCGGAAACGGGCTCGCGCAGGCTATGCTATGGCCTCCGCTCGTAAAAATGATTACGACGCGCTTGGATCATGCTCCGCGAAATAAAACGATAACGAACGTCTCTCTGGCGGGACCGGCCGGAACCATCGCAGTATATTTAGCCGCGCCGTTGTTTATCCAAGTATCCGGCTGGCGGCTGATGTTTATTGCGGGTTCGCTGCTTGCGGTTTTCGTTGCGTTTTTGTGGCTTTTCCGCATCGGAAAATTTGAACCGGAATCGGAGCCGAAATGGGAGACAGAACCGGAATCGGAGCCGAAACGGGAGACAGAGCGGGAATCGGGGCGGGAAGCCGGGCAGCTTACATTAAATCCAAAAATTCTCATGGCTTCAGGTATGATTCCCATCACAATCGCAATCATTCTACAGGGAGCGCTACGCGACGGGGTATCGACTTGGATGCCCTCCTTTATTTCTGAGACGTTCAATCTGGGCAGCTCTGTTTCGATCCTGTCCGCGGTGATACTGCCTTTATTTGCGATTTTCTCAATAAAAATCACCGCGTATGTCTATCAAAAGAAATTAAGGAGCGCCTCCCTGTGCGCGGGGCTCATATTTTTCGCGGGTTCTATCTGCTGCGTGCTATTGATGTTTGTCTTTCGGTTTTCGGTACTGACGACCGTGCTTTTGACGGCGCTTATGTCCGGATGCATGCATGGAGTCAATTTCGCTCTGATCTCCATAATACCGACCTACTACGAAAAATTCGGATGCGTGTCGACGATGTCGGGCATATTAAATTCATTTACTTATGCGGGGAGCGCCCTATCCTCATATGGATTCGCAAAGGCCGCTGAGAGCGCCGGTTGGCTCGTAACAATCGGCTCATGGGTCGTGATCGCCCTCGCGGGGAGCGCCCTTTGCTTTATCAGCGCGAAACGAATGAGAAGTTTTCTTCTGCGGTACGGAATTTAGCGCCGTGCAAAAGAACTTATGGAAGCCGTTTACTTGCTCTTTTTGCCGCAGTCCGCGCCAAACGCGCACATCTCCATCAGAGGGCAGCCCTCGCACGCGGGCTGCCGCTTGTGGCAGCGCTCCTTTGCATGGATCACGATCAGCGCGTGATAATTGTTGTAGAGCGGGACGGAGCGCGGCAGACGGCTTTCAAAATAGGCTTTCACCGCTTCGTACCCGCCGCTCTTTGCGCCTGAAATCGGGATCGGCAGGCGCGACAGAAGCCGCATGGTGTACGCGTCCACGACAAAGGACGGGAATCCGAACGCGTAGAGCAGAATCGCGTCGGCGGTCTCCCGTCCCACGCCTTTGACGGCCAAAAGCTCGCGCCTTGCACGCTCGGCCGGCAGGCGGCCCACGGTTTCCACGTCAAAGGAATACTGTTCAAACCAGCGCGTCGCCGCGTGCAAATAGGCGGATTTTTGCGTATAAAACCCCGCCGGGCGAATGATCTCAGAAAGTTCGTCCGGCGAAAGGCGGAGCACGCGCTCCGGCGTCAGGCCGCCGCCAAAATTTGCGATCGCCTTCTCCACGTTGCCCCAAGCGGTATTTTGGGTCAGGATCGCGCCGACAATCACCTCATACGGAGTGTTTGCCGGCCACCAACGGGGCGCGCCATAGTCGGCGAGCAGTTTTTCATAAATCCCGGTCAGCAGCCGGTCGCCCATTGCGTGTGCGCCCCCCCCCTTTTTTTTTCCATGTCGGACCTCGCCGCTTTCACATGGCGTTTTGCCGAAAACGGCGTCTTACCGAAATCATTTTCTCCGTCTCAGCAAATAGGTGCGGTTACGATTCCCGCCTTTATCGACGACAACACCCGCCGCAATTAACTCCTTTAAATAAACCCGTGTCCTGTCGGAGCCAAGCCTTATATGGTCTGAAATGTCCGATGGCGACGATTCGCCGTGTTCTGTCAAGTAGTTGAGGATCGCGCGTTTTCGTTTATCACCAATGGCCGCTTTGGCGGCGCCGCCGGAGTTTATCGCTTGTTTTTTATCGCTTGTTTTTGATAAAGCAAGCGATAAAATGCTTCTGTCCGGTTCAAAAAGTTCGGTGTACTGCGGCGCATTAAACCCTTCGCCTTATCCTGCTCCCCCCTCATGCGCCGTCCGTCCCCGTCTTTGCGCGGCTGTTTCATAATGAAGGCAAAAAGAAAGACCATCTATCGACGAAATTTCTTTTATCAATAGATGGCGCTGTCTCTAAATGCGGATGAAGGGACTTGAACCCCCATGAACTTGCGCTCACATGGACCTGAACCATGCGCGTCTGCCAATTCCGCCACATCCGCAGGTTACACCTATTCTACTAAATCCCCGGCCAAAATGCAAGAGCAAAATCGCGGGCCGCGGTGAAAAAATA
>JAITSR010000378.1 GCA_031287655.1 Clostridiales bacterium | reverse complement strand
AGACGGACGCTTGCGACGGCGGCGTTTCTGTAGCCGTGGTTTGCGCAGGCGACGACGCGCTCGCCGTCTGCGCCATCGTCGTGGGTGCCGTCTGCGTCGACAGCAACGCCGTCGACGCGCCGCTCCCCCCGCACGCGGACAGGAGCAGCGACATCAGAACCGCGAGACACAGCAGCGCCGTCCGCAAAATTCGTTTTATGCTAACCATTGTTTTGTAAAAGCATCCCGTGATGGATCGATAAGGCAAAGAGCGCCTGCTCCGTCGCGATCGGGTCGCTCGTCTCCCCTTTTATATGCGCAAAACCGCCGTCCGCGTTTTTGTATTCCAAAAGTTCCGCGATCAACGGCTTTGAATGTTCCCCATACGCGGCGAGTCCGCCTGTGTCGAACCCGAGCACAGAAAACGCGCAGATCGACCAAGAGAGGCTCTCGAGCGAAGCCGCGCCGCCGAGCGTGCTCCGAAAGCCGCCGTCCGGCTCCTTTTGGCTTAGAATGAACTCCGCCGCCGGACGGATCGCGCCCCGCAGCGATTCCTCATGCCGCGTGTCCGCATTAGACGTCTCTCCGGATTCATATAGATCAGAGACGAGCGCAAAGACCGCCATCGCCGTGACGTCGACATCGGATTTCAGCCCTTCCGCAAGCGAAAATCCGCCGTCCTCCCTTTGGTATTCAAGGATTTTATCCGCGAGCGCCGAGGGCGTCCAACGCGCGCCCTCCGGCTGCTCCGGCAAGGCCATCGAAATCAGCAGCGCGAAAATCGGGCCGTTTGCGCCCTGCGCGTCCAAGTTCTCCGTGTTGAGCAGCCGGGCGGCCAAATCCACGCCGAGCACCTCGGCGGTGTCGGTCCCGCCGGTGCGCAGCGCGAGCTCGACGCGCGCGAGGTCGGTCGGCAGCCGAAAATCCCCCGGTTCATTCGCGTATCGCGTCTTCAGCGCGTCGAGATATGCCCGCGGAAGCACCCCCTCGTTCAGCGCGAGTCCGATCGCCTGCCACTCGGTCAGCTCCGCGTCGGGCGTATTCGCGTGAATCGTTTCAACCAGCCCGTAGATTTCCCGCTCGACCAACGCAAGCTCCGCCTCCGTGCCGGTCTGCTCAAAGAGCCGCGGACTTCCATTGAGCCGCACGATCACGGTAATCGCCATTTCGCGCGTCATTTGCGCCTTTGGCAAAAACCTGCCGTCGTCTCCGACCATCGCGCCGATCCCGGCCACACGCCCGACCGAGGCCGTCGCGTAGTCCGCGATCTCCGCCGCGTCCGAAAAGACGACGGCGGCGCCGTTCGCGACATAGTTCTGGTTGCCGTCCTCGGCCCCGTCGAGCGCGCGATACACTCGATCAACCATCACGGCCATGTCCTCGCGGCTGATCGCGGCATCCGGGTTAAAATGCCCCTCGCCGTCCCCGAGGACGATGCCAAGTTCGCTCGCCGCGAGGACATACGGCCAGTGCCACGCGGTCTCCGGCACATCCAAAAACGTGTCTGTATAGGATTGGGAAGCGCCGCCGAGATCCGGCAGGCTCATGAGCATCTCCGCGAACTCCGCGCGCGTCACATCCTCTCCCGGTCTCAACGCGCCGTCCGCGCCGCCGTGGGTCAGGCCCGCCGCAAGCGCCTGTTCGACAAAGGGCGCCGCCCAATCTGAAATTTGCGCCGCGTCAGAAAGCCCGGCGATTGTGCCCGTGGCGGGCGGGTTCGTGGCCGTGGCCGTCGCCGCCGCGCTCCTTGTTTTTCTGCCGCTTCCCGCCTGCGCCGACGTGGGCTTTGGCGAGACCGCGGACCTTCGCTGCGGCGACGCCGTCGCTTTTGGCGTTGGCGTCGCTTTTGGCGTCGCCGTATCCTTAGGTGTCGGCGTCGGCGAGCCTGTGAGGCTTCCCGTTCCGCCGCCGCCCGACCCTGTGCCGCCGCTTCCGCTCCCCGTGCCGCTGCCGCCCCAATTGATACCCGGCTCCGCGCTCGCATCATGGCTGTAGCGCACGATCACATCCTCGCCGCCCGACAAGCTGTACTGGCCGATCCCCTGATTGGAATACGCGCCGTTGACCGTAAAGACCCAGCCGCTCAAAGGACCGTCGTCAAACTCCGTCAGCCCCGCCGCGGACGAGAGATAGCCCGATTTGAACCGATAGCTGATCCCCGCCGCGTCGAACGCCGCGCTCAACAGGGTTTGAACTGTCTGCCCCGCGGTAATCGTGTATGTCTTTTTTGCGAGGATCGTCCGGCCGGGCGCCTCGACGGTAAGCGTCGCCTGCTTTGTAACCGTGCCGCCGTCCCCGGTCCCGTTGTTTCCCGTACCCGACCCCGGCGGGGTTGACGTCGGCGTCGGCGTCGGCGTCGGCGTCGGGGCCGGAGTCAGGGTCGGCTTCGGCTCGCCGGCGCCCGCCGTTCCGCCCGGAAAGACCTTATAATAGGCGGATACCGGCCCCGCCTTGCCCCCCTCGACAAACAACAGATAGGGCACGATTGCGCGAAACGCCTGTTCAATCGAAAAGCCGCTCGCGTCCGTGCCGTCGTTAAAGCCGATCGTGTGCTCCGGCGACTCAAAGAGCAGGAGTCCGTCGATCAGACTCTTGCCGCCTTTGACAAAGCGCGCGTCGCCGTCCGCGTCGATCCCGAGGCTCGTCAGCGCGATCAACACCGTCGCGGTCGTGCTGCTGTTGCCCGCCGCCTCGGCGGGGTCCCACGCCGAAGCGTAGCAGCCGTGCGCGTTCTGGCTCTGTGAAAGATACAAAAGCGCCTTTTCCACCGAGGCCGTCACGGCGGGCCACGCCGCATCGTTATAATAGGGCGCGAGCGCGGTCAGAACCATCGCGGTCAAATCCAAGTCAGAATCCGCCGCGCCGGTGTACCAGTTCCACCCGCCGTCCGCGACCTGCTCCGCAAGAATCGCCGCGATCCAGTCCGCCCGCGCCGCCGTCCACCGCGCGGAAGCCGCCCCCTCCCCGCGCGAGGAATCGTCCGCGTCAACCGCGAGCAGCGCAAACGCAAGGCCGTTGACCTGCATTTCCGCCGTGGAATAGTTCAGGAGCTTGCCGACAAGGTCGATCTCCGCGCCGAGTACCGGGATTTTTGCCGCGTCAAGGCCGAGCGTCGTGTGGATGATCGCGGCCTTTGCCACGGTCGTCGCCGAATCCGGCGATTCAACATCCGCAGCCGCGCCCGCGAGGTAGCCCGCCGTGTCCGCCGCGTCCGCCTTTCCATACCGCGCCATGCTCATGACGGCCCATCCGTCGGTCGTACCCGCGTAGCCGCCCGCGATCGTACTCGCCACCAACGTGAGCGCCTCGACTTTGCTCACATCGGTTAGCGCCTCAACTTGGCGCGCCGCGTCCGTCACACCTGTCACACCCGCCGCGTCCGTCACATCCATTACACTCGCCGCGTCCGCTCCGGCGTCCACGGCAAATACGCCCCCGGCAAGCGGCAGCGCCAACATCGCCGCAATCAGCAGCACCGAGATCATTTTAACAAATTTCGCCGACCCGTTCCCCCATCGTTTCATAGGTTTGTCCATTCCTTTAGCCTCCCTTGTTTTTGGTTATCTCCTATAATTTCCGTCTGCACAATGAAAAAAGCCGCTTCCCGCAATGGGAGACGGCAAAACGCGGAGAGAACCCTCCGGCGAAAGGCTGTCCCCCCTATCCATCGTAGGCGGGAAACAATTTAGAGCAAAGAGCTGTTTGAGCAGTTCCTGACCACAACAGGCAGATATTCTGACTCTAGGATCAACACGGCGCAGAACCTTCCCGGAAAAATCCAGTGGTATACTCTGCGCGTTCCCCTATTACAGCGGCGGGACCGTATGGGATTTTCACCCATTTCCCTGAACCTGTTGCGCGGAGCCGCCGAAAAAATAAACGGCTCCCTTCCTTGCACGATATTCACTTTTCCAAGACCATAATAAATTAAGCCTGTGATAAAGCCTGCGTTTACGCCTGCGCGGCCGCCTTTTCGCCTTCGCTCAGCGTCTCGTTCATGCTGCCCGTGCGATAGCCCAAAAGGTCGAGCGCGATATAGGTAAAGCCGATTTTCCGAAATTCACTATGAACCGCCTCGCGCCTTGCCCGGTCTGACGT
>JAITSR010000368.1 GCA_031287655.1 Clostridiales bacterium | reverse complement strand
AACAGTATTTTGCGCTACAGCGGGGCGCTGCGCGTTGGCGTGTTCGCCGTGGTCGTCGCGTGGGCGTTTTTATGGGCTTACGCGTTTTCGTACGTCCTTTCGGAATATCTGCTCAAGCTGTATCGCTAGCAATAGCGGGGGATTAGCCCTAAGGAGGATCGCAATGGCGCAGGCGGCGCGGACGACGCAAACAACACAGGCGGCGCAAACAGATCAAATGATTCAGAATAGCTGCGCGGGATTTGCCGAGGCGCTCGCGTCCAAAGCCCCGGTCCCGGGCGGGGGCGGCGCGTCCGCGCTCGTCGGGGCGCTCGGCGCGGCGCTCGGCGGAATGGTCGCGAACCTCACGAGCGGCAAGAAAAAATACGCGGACGTGCAGGCAGACATGGAGTCGCTGCTCGCGGACGCGACCGCGCTCAGGGCGGAGCTTTTATCGCTCGTCGGCCGGGACGCCGAGGCCTTTGCGCCGCTCGCGGAGGCGTATGGCCTGCCAAAGGATACGCCGGAGCGGGCCGCGCAAAGGGAGACCGTGATGGAAACCGCGCTCCGCGGCGCCTGCGCCCCGCCGCTTGCGATCATGGACGCGGCGGCGCGCGCCGTCGAGCTGCATGAGGCACTCGCGCAAAAAGGCGCGGCGATCGCAATCAGCGACGCCGGCGTCGGCGTGTGCTTCGCGCGGGCCGCACTCGAAGGCGCGAGTCTGAATGTGTTCATCAATACAAAGCTGATGCGCGACCGGGCTTACGCCGAAAAAATCAACCAAAAGGCTGAGATTCTGCTCGAACGCTATCTGCCAAGAGCGGATGCGGTGTTCCGGGTGGTCAGGGGGCGATTGTCGCCATAAGCGGCGTTCGTTGTTTGCAATGGAGCGGAGCGACTACAAGGAGGTTCGTATGGCATATTTTAAGTTTGGCGTGGACAGTTTTATTTGGACGGAGGTTTTTGGCGAAAAGGACGTCTGGATCATCCCAAAGGCAAAGGAGCTCGGCTTTGAGGTCGTGGACCTCGCGATCGCGCATCCCGAGACGTTCCCGCTTGAAAAGGTGTTGGCCGCAAAACGCGAAACCGGTTTGGAGCTTGTGACGACGACGACGCTCGGCGCGGACACGAACCTGATTTCGCCGGACGCCGAGGTCCGCAAGAACGGCGTCAGGCACATGAAGCTGATGGTCGACATCAACAGGGCGCTCGGCTCAAAAATTCTCGGCGGCGTGATCTACGCCGGGTGGGGGTATCTGACGCGCAAGCCGCGCACCGAACAGGAGTGGGAGTGGTCGGTCGCCTGCATGAAGGAGATCGCGGGCTATGCGAAGGAGCGATGGGACGGCGTGATCGCGGTCGAGTGCGTAAACCGGTTTGAGACGCATTTTCTAAACATCGCCGAGGACGCCGTGCAGTACTGCAAGGACGTCGGGACCGACAACATGCGCGTCCACCTCGACTGCTTTCACATGATCCGCGAGGAAAAGAGTTTTGCGGGCGCGGTGAAGACCTGCGGCAAAAAGTATCTGGGTTATGTGCATGTGAACGAAAACGACCGCGGGATTCCCGGTACCGGCCTTGTGCCGTTTGGCGAATTTATGGGCGCGTTGCTGGACGTCGGCTACGACGGCCCCGTGACGATCGAGTCGTTTGACCCGAGCTTTGAGGAGCTGAGCGGCAACTGCGCGATCTGGCGGAAGTTCGCGGAGAGCGGCGAGGCGCTGGCGATCGAGGGGCTCGCGAACCTGAAAAAGGTCGCGGCCGCGCTGTAATATGACGAGTGAAAATCCATGTCGGCGGCTGACGGGGATCGAAGTCACAAACGCGATGAAGGCGGAGCTCTCCGCGCGCGCGGCGGAGCTTTCCGCCGCGTTGGGCAGGCGGCCTAAACTCGCGGTCGTGCGGGTCGGCGAGCGGCCGGACGACATCGCCTACGAGCGCGGCGCGGTCAAGCGCTGCGAGGGGTTCGGGCTTGCGTGTACTGTGTACGCCTTCCCGGAGACGGTCACAAACGAGGTCTTTATGGAGGGCTTTCGCGCGGTCAACGGCGACCCCGAAATTGACGGGGTGCTCGTGTTCCGGCCTTTGCCGGAGCAGATCAATGAGGCCGCGGTCAAGGCGGCGATCGACCCTGTTAAGGACGTCGACTGCATGAGTTCGGTCAACCTCGCAAAGCTGCTTTCGGGTGAGACCTCCGGGCATGCGCCCTGCACGCCCGCCGCGGTCGTGGCGCTCTTGAAGCGCTATGAGGTCCCGCTCGCGGGCAGCCGCGTTACAATCGTCGGGCGGAGCCTTGTCGTCGGGAAGCCGCTCGCGCTCTTGCTGCTCGCGGAGCACGCGACGGTCACGGTCTGCCACACACGGACGCGGGAGCTCGCGGAGGAGTGCCGCCGAGCTGACATCCTGATCGCCGCGGCGGGCAAGGCCAAAATGCTCGGAGAGGCCCATGTCCGGCCCGGCGCGGTCGTCGTCGACGTCGGGATCAACGTCGGCGCGGACGGCCGTCTCTGCGGCGACGTCGATTTTGAGAGCGCGAGCCGCGCCGCGGCCGCGATCACGCCCGTCCCCGGCGGTGTCGGCGGCGTGACGTCGGCGATTCTGGCGCGCAACACGATCGACGCCTGCGCAGCCCGCGCCGACGCCGGGCGTTGAATGATTCGGAGGACAAATGATAATGGTTCTTTTTAACGCGGCCGCGTTCTGTCTTACCGTCCTGTTTGCCTACGGCGCCGTCAAACCGGCGTCGAAAACCGGTCGCGCCCTGTCCCGCCTCTCCTTGCCGTTTTCTACCGACGACAGCCGCCTTCGGTATAACATTCTTCTCGCGGCGCTGTTTTTGATCGCCCTGCTCGTCCGGGTATACGGCTTTACCCGGATTCCGCCGGGCCTGAATCAGGACGAGGCGATGGCAGCCGTGGACGCCAACGCCCTCGCGCTCTATGGCACGGATCACCACGGGATGCCATTTCCGGTCTATCTGACGGCGTGGGGCAGCTCGCAGATGAATCTTTTGGAATCGCTCCTGATGATTCCGTTCATCAAGGTCATGGGCCTTAGCGTGCTCTCCGCGCGGCTGCCGATGCTTCTGGTCAGCCTCGTTTCCGTTTTTGTGCTGTGGGATTTTTCGGCGAGGGTGTTCGGTCGGCGGGCGGCGCTCGCGGTCACGTTTTTTGCCGCGATCAACCCGTGGCACATCATGATCAGCCGCTGGGCGCTCGAGAGCAACCTGTTTCCGGCGTTCCTCTTGTTTTCGATCTATTTTCTCTATCGCGGGCTCGAAGAAAAGCGCGCCTTTTTGTATCTTTCGATGGCTTTTTTCGGGCTCTGCATGTACGCCTACGGGATCGCGTATTTTACCGTACCCGTCCTCCTGCTCGCGCTCGTCGTAAAACTGCTGTTAGATCGGACCATTCGTATCAAGGAGGCCGCGCTCTGCGCGCTTGTGTATTTCGTCGTCGCGCTCCCGATTTTCCTGATGATGGCCGTAAATTACTTCAAGCTCCCGTCAATTGAGCTCGGGTTTATGACGATCCCCTATTTTCCGGCGCAAGGCCGGTTCGCGGACATGATTTTCTTTGGCGGCGACATCATAGAGCAGGGCAGGGAGAACTTGCTCGCGCTGATCAAAAATCTCACGCAAATGCCGGACGCGCCGTGGAACCTGATCCCGGAGCACGGTACCTATTACGTTTTCTCTTTTCCGCTCCTGATCCTCGGCATCCGGGACGCCGCCCGAAACAGCGGCGCGAACGGCAATTTGTATCGCGGCGCCGGTGTGCTCCTGGTCTGCTTCTGGTTTGCCGCGGCCCTATACGCGGGGCTGTCGGTCAACAGGATCGGCACGAATCAAATCAACATCCTGTTCTTCCCGCTGCTCATTTTTTGCGGCCTCGGCCTGCAAAGCGTCTGCCGCTGGCAGGAAGGCCGCGTCGCGCTCCCCGCGGCCGCCCTCTACGCCGTCGCGTTCGCGCTGTTTCTCGGCTCGTATTTTGGCGGCTACAGGAACTATATCGCCCCGAGCTTTTATCAGGGCTTTTCGCAGTCGATCGAGTTTGCAGAGCGCTCCGGCAGGGAGCGGCTGTATATCACAAACTACACGCAGGCGCGGGGGATGCGGCAGGTCAGCGAGATTCTGACGCTGTTCCACGCGAAGATCGACCCCTTGTACTTTCAAAATAAAAAAAATCTCACGCGGGGCGGCGCGGCGCTCCTGCCCTACGGCGAGCGGTATGTCTATGTGAATTTTGACGACTCCGGCGCTGATTTTTCCGACGCAAACGCCGTCTATGTGTTCAATCGGGACGAGGCCGAACTGTTTTCGGAGGCCGACTTTACCGTCGCCT
>JAITSR010000362.1 GCA_031287655.1 Clostridiales bacterium | reverse complement strand
CGCGGACGCGGCAGCGTCAAACACCGGTTCCGACGCCACGGGTTCGACGGCGGACACAGGTTCTGGAACAGATTCGGCTTCGGGCGCGGCGGGCGCGGCTTCCTGCGGAAATTCCAGCCTGTCGCCGGGCTCCAACACATAAGCCGGCGAGACGCGGACGCCGTTGACCGCCGCGCCGCGCGACGTCGTTTCCGGCATATATTCTTCCGTAAAGCGCGCGACCGTGGTGTCCACGTTCAGCAACACGCGGTCTTCCTCTTTGATTTCTGTCGCGAGCGCGCACTCCGCGCCGTTGATCAGAAGGCGCGGGGCGATCAAAAAGGCGCGACCGTCGCAGTACACGGTGCCGACGCGCGCGCCCGGCGCGAGGTCGCTCGCGTAGACCTTCGCGTCCCGCCCGTTCCGCGCCTCCGTCAAACGGATTTCATCACCGAAATTCAAGGCCGTGTCGAGCCCGGCGGGGCGGCCGTTCACCGTGATCACCGCCGACACCGCGGATTCGCCGCGCACGGTCTTCGGCTCGCCGTTTAACACAAAAGACAGCGCGCGCCCGCTCCTGCCGGACAACTTTGCGGGTTCTATGCCCGTCAGCGAGATCACATCCGCGACGGTCGGCCTCCGAATGTCGAGCAGACGCACCTTTTTCCCGTTCAGCGTGACGGACATCAACTCGCCGTACCCGCCGCCGTCGACGCCCACGGCGATCCCGAACGGCGTGATCGCGTCCGGCCCCGAAAGGGCGTCAAATTCACACCGGATATTCTCGAGCGCGGAACGGTCGCGAATCGCGACGCGCCCCTCGTCAATCCCGAGCGTCGCCGAAAAAATCTGCTCAAAACCCGGCACCTGACAACCTCCGCCGACGAGGAACACCGCCGACGGGACCTTCTTATTATAAGCCAGAATTTCATCCGAGATCATTTTAGAAAGCCGCTCGAGCTCCGGCAGGACGACCTGATAGACCTCATCCTGCGTGCATACGACCTCTCTGCCGAGGGCGTTTTTGAACCGGATTTCCGACTGGTCGGACGAGAGCGCGAGTTTTATGGCTTCGCCGGTGTGAAAATCGGTCAGATAGTATTCGCATATCCGCTCGGTGATCTCGTCCCCGGCGACGGCGACCATCGCGTAGGCAAAGACGTCGCCGTCCCGCGTGATCGCGATGTCCGAGGTACCCGCGCCGATGTCGACGAGCGCGATGTTTAAGCGGCGCAAATCCGGCGGGACGACGGCCCCAAGCGCGGCGATCGGCTCGAGCGTGAGCCCCGCGACGCTGAGCCCCGCCTGCCGCATGACGGTGTAGAGGCTGTCCACGACCGCGCGCGGCAGAAAAGTGCCGAGGATTTCAAGTTCCGCCTGATTGCCGCTGTGTCCGACCAAGTTTGAGATCGGATAGCCGTCAAGCACGCGGCGCGTCGTCGAATAGCCGACGCAAAAATAGCGCGCGCGCCGCTCCGGCATGGGCGGCGGATTTGCGTCCCCGGCCCCCGGCGGGACGTGCGGCGCCTCGCCGCCGCTCTGCGCCAGATCGTCGTCTATCTCCTGCTGCGCGGCTTGCAGCGCCTCGATTTCCATTCCCAAAATAAATTCCGCGTCGATCTCGCGCTCCGGATCGAGTATCCGGCGCGCCCGCGCCCCGCGCGTGAGCAGGGAGCGCCCCGCCGCCGCGATCAGGACTTTGTCAAGCCGTATCGCGAGACGTTCTTCCAACCGTCGGCGGACCTCCGCGACCACGCGCGTCACGTCCGGGATGCTGTGGATCTGGCCGTCGAACATCGCTCTGCCCGCGTGGCAAACAACCTCGACGGCCTTTGTGATAAACAGGCCGTCCTCATACTCGCCGACAATCCCGACGACGGAGCGCGTGCCGACGTCAAGTGCAAAAACAGTGCCGCTTTCTTTTGTCATATTGTCTCTCCGACCCCGGTTTTCGGGCAACAGGAAGCGAGCGCGCATTGCCCGCAGCGGGGCTTTCGCGCCGGACAGACGGCCCTCCCGTGAAGCACGAGCTGATGGCCGAAGCGCGTCCAGCTCTCCTTTGGGATCACCTCAGCGAGCGCGTATTCCACTTTTTCCGGGTCCGTCTCAGCCGTCAGCCCCAAGCGGCGCGCGAGCCTGCCCGCGTGCGTGTCCACGACAATCCCCGGCATGCCGAACGCGTCGCCCAGAACGAGGTTCGCGGTTTTCCGGCCGACGCCCGGCAGCTTTAACAGGGTCTCCATCGTCTGCGGCACCCGCCCGCCGTACTCGGCCTCAATGGCGCGGCAGCAGTTGATGATGTTGCGCGCCTTGTTGTGATAAAAACCCGTCGACCGGATTTCCTGTTCGAGTTCACCGAGCTCCGCGTTCGCAAAGTCCGAGGCGCTCCGATACTTTTGATACAGCGTCCGCGTGACAAGGTTTACGCGCGCGTCCGTACACTGCGCGGCGAGCTGCGTCGAAATCAACAATTGCAAAGGGTCTGCGAAGTCCAGCGTACACTCCGCCTCCGAATAGAGTCCGTTTAAAATATCAAGGATTAACAGCGCGCGCGTCCGTTTTTTCTTCAGCGTTTCCAAAAAACACCTCTCTCATTTTTTCGGTCAGTTGACCGGCGCGGAGGCGGCGGCATCCTCCGAAAGCTCAAGCTCCATCGTGATCTGCACGCCGTTCCGAAACACCTCGACCGGAACAATGTCGCCGGGCGCGAGCCCCTCCAGTATCGCGGTGAAGTCTTTATAGTTTTCGACGGCCGCGCCGTTGAACTTCGTCACGATGTCGCCGACGCGGAGACCGGCGGTAAACGCGCCGCTGAGCGGCTCGATCGCCTCCACATAGACGCCTTTCGGAAGCTCCGGGCGCTGGCTTTTAAAGAACTCGAAATTGTCGTTAAATTCCTCGGCGAACAGAAAGCCCGTTTTGGCGCGCCCGCGCACAAAGTCGGAGTCAATCAGGCTGTCGGCGACCTCGCGCACGGAATTGATCGGGATCGCGAAACCCAGCCCTTCGTAGCCCGCCGTCTCGACTTTGACCACGTTGATGCCGATCACCTGCCCCCGCGCGTTCACGAGCGCGCCGCCGCTGTTGCCGTGGTTGATTGCGGCGTTTGTCTGAATCAGGTTCGATTGCAGACCCGCGTCCGTTGTGACGCTCCGGTTCAACCCGCTGATGATACCGTCCGTGACGGAACCCATGTAGTCGAGGCCGCCCATGCTGCCGATCGCGACGACAAGCTCACCCTGCCTCAGCTGATCCGAATCGCCGAACTCCGCGACCGGCAGATTTTTGGCGTCGATTTTCAGCACGGCGATGTCCGTTTTGACGTCCCGGGAGACAAGCGTCGCGGCGTAGGCCCTTGTCAGATCGTATGGCAGAAACACCTCGATTTTCGGGTCGTTACGCGCCTCCTGCGAGCCGCTTGGCGCGCGCGTTGAATACGAAGACGCGCCGCCCGTGACGACGTGGTTGTTCGTAAGGATATAGCCGTCCGCGCGAACGACGATGCCCGAGCCCTCCCCCGTCGTCTCCTGCGCGCCAAAAAAGAAATCGCTGTACGTCATCGTGACACGGATCCCGACAATGCTCGGAGCGACCTTCTCATAGATCGCCTCGATCGGCGAGGCCACCTTTTCGATTTCATATTGACGGACGACCTCGCGCAAAGGCCCCGCGCCGTAGGGGCTGTAGCCCAAAACCCGCTCCGCGAGCCCCGGCCACAAAAAAAAGCCGCAAAAAAAGACGAGCGCGCCGCCGAGCACCGCGCCGGCGCCGCCCGCGAGCACAAACTTAAAAAAAGAGGTGCGCCGTTTTTTTGCGCGCTTACGAATACTCTCCGTATAGAGTTGGTGGATCGGGATCGTGTGCGCCATAATCCGCCGGGGCTCCGGCAAAACCGCCGCGGCGTCCTCAATAACTGTCTGCGGGACATCTTCGATAAAAGGCAAATCGCCGTCTGCGGCCTGCTCGATGTCGCCAACAGGCGGCGCAGCAACTATCCCGGCCTCCTGCGGAACGCCGTCTACAACTGCCTCAACAACTGCCTCGGCCTCCTGCGTAAGCTCCATCGGCGGGGGGACCTCGCCCAGCTGGCTAAGTTCGTCAATCTCCGCCAACAGCGGCTGTTCCATGCGCTGATCCGTCATCATAACCTCCCCGCAAGGTTTACAAATGCACAATTC